>CBIHPL010000354.1:0-4395 GCA_966212005.1 uncultured Asticcacaulis sp. | reverse complement strand
ATCGGCCTGGATGACGTCGCAGTCGATGGTGATCTGGCGTTCACCCAGCGCCTTGAGGTCAATGACCGCGCGCATCGAGCGGCCGATGAGGCGCTGGATTTCCTGGGTGCGGCCGGACTGCTTGCCGGAAGCGGCTTCGCGGCGTGAGCGGGTGTGGGTCGAGCGCGGCAGCATGCCATATTCCGCCGTCACCCAGCCCTGGCCCTTGCCTTTCAGGAAGGATGGGACGCCCTGTTCGACGGATGCAGTGACCAGCACCTTGGTATGGCCGAAGCTGACCAGACACGATCCTTCGGCATAACGCGTCACGCCGGTTTCGATCGTGACCTCGCGCAGCTGATCCGGCTTGCGGTTGGATGGGCGGATTGTCTTGAGGGCGGACAGGGCTTCGAATTGCGACATGGACAGGCCTTTGCGGTGATGCGTCTGCCTATCAGTTAGCCATGCGTCGCGTAAAGGACTTATTGGTCTTTCTTCTGGCCCGTGCGGCCTTCCGGCGGCACGGGAATGTCGCTGCGGATGGCGCTTTTGCAGGCGGTGTCGGCACAGACATACTGGGCGCCGTTGTAGGTACCGGTCACCTCACCCTTGTCGATGACGCCCTTTGCCTTGATCTGCGGCGGCGCATCCGGCTGGTCGGCGTAGGAATAAATCTTTTGCGGCGGCGCGGGCGGCGATGTCATGTCGGGACCCTGAGGTCCGTTCATGGCCTCCAGTTCTGCGCAGGCGCCAAGCCCCAGAAGCAGGCCGCAGATGATCAGGCCCCCCGCTAACTTGACCACCCCGACTACCATGATGACCGGAACGGACGTTCGTCCGCCTCCATCGGCGTGCGGGTATTGTAGACGGGTGTCGCGACCTTGCAGTCGTCATCAACGCAGGCAAAGGCGCGATTGCGGTCGTCGTCGCGCGCAGAGGCCAGGTCGGTCTGGCGCGCGGCGGCCTGGGTCTGTTCCGTCGTGGGTGCGATGCGTGCCGCGAAAGCCTGTGTCTCGACTGCCGGCCCGTAAGGTTTGGGCGCGGGTTCGGCATTGAGCGCGAATGCCAGCGTCGCGGTTGCCACCAGATACAACATTTCAGCCCTCCGTATCTTTGGCTCAGGATACGCCGATTTACGGCAAATGGAAGGCGGCGGCGTGGCGGCAGTCAGCTAGAGCCTTCAATTTCCATACATTTTCCTGCAAGATTTGCAGATTCATTGAAAGCACTTGCTTTTATACAATAAATTGACATCATTGCGGTGACAAAAAAGGGCGTTCAGGGTTAGTCGCATGGATAATGGCAGGGGCAAGATCAGGCTTGAGGATCTGGCGCGGATCGCGGGCGTGTCGGTTGCGACGGTATCGCGCGCGCTGAACGACTCGCCGGCTGTCAATCGTGTCACCAAGCGCCGGGTCTGGAAGATCGCCCGCGACCACTCTTACGTCCTCAATCATGACATGCCGTTGTCGATGTCGGGCAGCCAGGCGACGATCGCCATTGTGATTCCGCCGCCGCATGGCCGCGAGGGGCGGTTTTCCGATCCCTTCTACCAGGAAATGATCTCGGCCGTCGGCGAGGCGGCGCGCGACATGGGATGCGATCTTCTGCTGTCGCACCTGACGCCGCGCAACCAGAACGACCTTGTGGCCCTGATGCAGAATATCAAGGCCGACGGCGTCATCTTCCTGGGCCAGAGCTATCTGCACGACCGCTTCAACATGCTGGCCGGAACGACCAACAAATTCATCGTCTGGGGGCAGGAGCTGGCCGGCCAGAAGTACTGCACGGTTGGCTCGAACAATCTGCAGGGCGGCACGCGGGCGACGGCGCATCTGGCCCGGCTCGGTCGCAAACGCATCGCCTATTTCGGTGAAACCGAGGGCACGGAAATGAAGCAGCGCTTCCAGGGCTATCTCAATGTGCTGGCGGAAGCCGGTATCGAGTACGATCCGCGCCTGGTCGTTCCCACCCATTTCGAACTGGCCTCGGCCGAAGCCTCGGTTATCGCCCTGCTCAACAAGGGTGTCAGCTTTGATGGGCTGTTTGCCTGTTCCGATATCATCGCATTCGGCGCCATTCGCGGTCTTATGCGGGCAGGCCTTAAAGTCCCCGCTGATGTGTCTGTGGTAGGCTACGACAATATCCAGCTGGCCAGCCTGACCCATCCCAGCCTGACGACGATTTCCCAGGATCTGTCCCGGGCGGGAAAGCTGATGGTGTCCAAATTGATCGGGTCGATCTCCAACGACGAAACCCACTCGGAAATCGTTTCGACCGAACTCGTTGTGCGGGAATCGTGCGGCGGATAGGCGATATGCCGGAATCCGCGCATTGGATTTAGACATATATCGCTTCAATAGCCCGCCACCGGACAGCGTTGTCATCATAAATTGCATTTTTTTGCAATTTTTTGCATTGCCCGTCAAAAAGATTCTCAACCTTACATCACACGTAAAAGGAGAATCTCCGGCAATATGTCGTACAATTGTCGGCTAAAACACACGTTTTCATATGAATCCGTAGCGGGAATGCCACAAGATTACGAATAGTTTAAAATTTCGACTGCAAAAATTTGCAACGTCTTGCAAAAATTGCGGGGTGCAGGAATAGTGGCCTCAGACGCCGGACTGAAAGAGCGTCATATCGGGTTGAGATGTATAGGGTCGCACGGACAAAGGGTCCTGTGCGCCGACAAATACACGGGGACAGGAGGAACTTATGCTGCATCCCAAGGCCCACCCGGGCTTGTTCAAGAGAAAATTGCTTACCTGCGGCGGTACGCTGGCGCTCGTCGCCGCGGCCTTTGCCGCCATGCCGGCGACGGCCCAGGACGCGCCAGCGGGCGAAGACAGCCAGACCGTTGTCGTGACGGGTATCCGCCGCGGTATCCAGGACGCCATTACGGCAAAGAAGCGCTCGACCCAGATCGTCGAAGCCGTTTCGGCCGAAGACATCGGCAAGCTGCCCGACGCCTCGATCGCGGAATCGCTGGCGCGTCTGCCGGGCCTGGCGGCCCAGCGCACCAACGGCCGTGCGCAGACCCTGTCGATCCGTGGCCTGGGCCCGGACTATACCGTGACCACCATGAACGGCCGCGAGCAGGTTTCGACCAATGACAACCGCTCGGTCGAATTCGACCAGTATCCATCGGAGCTGATCAGCCAGGTGCTGATCTACAAGACGCCGAACGCCGGCATGACGACGCAGGGGATCGCCGGTACGGCCGACCTGCAAACCGTCCGTCCGTTGGCCTACGGCAAGCGCACCGCCGCCTTCAACATCCGTCGCGAAATGAACTCGGAAGAGGCGGCGATCGGCGGCCTCGAAAACTCGGGCAGTCGCTGGTCGTTCAACTATATCGACCAGTTTTTCGACAAGACCCTGGGCGTCGCCTTTGGTTATGCCAAGACGTCGTCACCTTATCAGGTCACGCGCCTTGAGCCCTGGGGCGACGGCGATTTCCCGCGCTGCGACAATGCCACGACCTGCGCCGGCGCTGGGCTGAACAAGTTCGTTCTCGGCGGCCAGAAGAACGGCGTGCAGTCGTCGAACCTCGATCGCGACGGCCTGATGGGCGTCCTGGAATGGAAGCCGAACGACCGCCTGCATGTCGTCGTGGACGCTTTCCACTCGGAGTTCGAGGAACTGCAAAAGATCGCCCGCCTCGAATATCCACTGTGGTGGAGCTCTTCGCAGCTGCAGCCCGGCTATACGGTTGATGGCGACTATATCGACCACGGCGTTTTCACCGGCGTCAACACGGTCGTCGAAAACTACACCAACCGCCGCCGGGCGACGACCGACCAGATCGGCGTGAACATCAACTACGCCCTGAACGATCAGTGGTCGTTGAACGCCGACCTCTCGACACAGAAGCTGACGCGTGACGACGTCATCATCGAATCGACCGCCGGTACGGGGGCTTCGGGTTCGGTTGTCTCCGACACGATCACCTTCGACATGACGGATGATCACCACGCCTACAACCTGTCGGGCGTCATCGACTATTCCGACTTCAATAAGGTCTTCCTAACCGATCCGGGCGGCTGGGGCGGTCCGGTGGCCAACCGTGGCGGCTTCTTCCGTGCGCCGCACGTCGAAGACGAACTGAACATGATCAAGCTGGTTGCCGAGCGCAGGATCGAGTCCGGCGTGTTCAGCAAGGTCGCCTTCGGCTTCAGCCGCATCGACCGCAGCAAGGTCAAGGACGACTACGCCGCCTATATGAGCCTGAGCGCGCCGACCGTCGTCGTGCCTGAGAAGTACCGCACCGGCGTGACCGATGCGTCGTTCCTGGGCAACACGTCGGGCATGATCTCCTATGACTCGCTGGCCATGTGGCAGGACGGCATCTTCATCCTGACCGAAGCCACCGACCACGATCAGCTGCGCCGCAACAGTTCGGACGAAGAA
>CBIHPL010000353.1:0-4398 GCA_966212005.1 uncultured Asticcacaulis sp. | reverse complement strand
AGATAGGACCTGGCCGCCTCGCCGCTCATCGGCTTGGCGAAGTAATAACCCTGGACGAAGGTCGCGCCCAGGCTGCTCAGCAGTTCGAGCTGGTCGCCGGTTTCCACGCCTTCGACGACGCAGGTCAGGCCCATGTCGGCGCACAGCGCGGTCAGCGACTTGACGATCTTGAAGCTGGCGGGATTGTCGCGGATATCGGTGACGAAGCTGCGGTCGATCTTCAGCTTGTCGAGCGGAAGGCTGTGCAGGTGGCTGAGCGACGAATAGCCTGTGCCGAAATCGTCGAGCGATATGCCGACGCCCAACGCCTTGAAGGTGTCGACGGCCGCCCGCGCAGCCTCGGCGTCCTGGGACACCGCCGTTTCGGTGATTTCCAGGTCTATGCGGCCGGGCGCCACCTGGCTGGCATTGATGGCGGCCAGGACGGAAATGACGCTCTCGGACGAGCTTAAGTCATAGGCCGACAGGTTGAACGACAGGCGCACATCCTCCGGCCACAGGGCGGCCTCGGCCAGCGCCTTGCGCAACAGGGTGCGTGTCAGGGTGACGATCAGACCGATGCGCTCGGCGGCGGGGATAAACACTCCCGGCGAGACGTTGCCCAGGGCCGGACTGTGCCAGCGGGCCAGCGCCTCCATGCCGACGACGCGCTGGGTGCTCAGTTCGACGATCGGCTGGAAGACGACGGACAGTTCGCGCTCGAAATCGGCGGCCTTCAGCGCCTGCTCGATGCTGCTGTCGTCGCGGATCTGGGCTTCGTGTTCGGCCGTGAACAGAACGGTGCCGCCGCGCTGGTGGCGCTTGGCGTAATAGAGGGCATAGTCGGCGCGTTCGAACAGCATGTCCGGCGTGCCGGCATTGTCTGGATAAAGCGCAAAGCCGATCGATGAACCGATCTGGGCCTTGGCAGCGCCGATCTGGTACGGCACGCGCAAGGTCGAGGCGATGCGGCGGCCAAGCGCCTTGAGGTTTTCCGCCGAGGCGTCGCCCGTCACAAGGATGGCGAATTCGTCGCCGCCCAGGCGCGCCAGGCTGATGCCATCGCCGCAGATGCCTTGCAGGCGTTTTCCGACCTCTACCAAAAGCCGGTCGCCGGTGGCGTGGCCATAGGTATCGTTGACCGGCTTGAAGCCGTCCAGGTCAATAATGCCGACGGCCAGACACGCCTCATCGCCGCTTAAGAAACCCGAATGGGCGCGCTGATGCAGCGTCGCCAGGGTGTCGAAAAACCAGCGGCGGTTGGGCAGTCCCGTCAGCGTGTCGAGATTGGCGATGCGAAAGTTCTCATCCGACAGCCGACGCGTTTCCGTCTGCGACGCGACCAGCTTGGCGAAGTCACGGTTGTAGGTCAGCAGGACCACCACCATCGAAAACGACACCAGGGCCAGATTGGTCGCGAGCGCCCACAGCGTCTGTTCCGGCCGCGACAAAAAGTAGGCGATAAACGGCACGTTGGCGATGAAGATGACCGACATGGCGGCCGCCCGCAAATGCATCAGGCAGACGGCGCCGCCGATGACATTCATCGAGATGAAGAAGACCATCTGCCCCCTGGCATAGGGGTCGCCGTACTGGAAGAGGAACAGCCCCCAAAGCGTAAAGGACAGGGTCAAGAGCCCGCACAGTTTGGTCGTAACGCGCATCAGGCGCACGACCTCTGCATCGCTGAACGCCTTGTCGCGGTTCCGGATGAACCAGATGGCGCGCACGACGCAGACGGCGCAGATGGCCAGCGGGACCCAGACCGCAATCCACGTCGGCGCCTGGCTGGCAAACGTGAAAATGCCGGACAGGGTATTGGTGACGAGGATGAAATAGAGAAGCGGAATCTGCCGCGAAAATGCGGCGTACTGCGCGCGCACCAGCGTCATATTCTCGGTATCGACCTTGAACAGAGACCAAAAACGCTGGAGGCTGGTACGTAGCAAAGGATTTTCCGCAGGTTTCACGAGTTCTCTCGCAAGCCCTGCAAACTATCCTTTTCCTCTGAATATTTGGTTTAAACCGCTTACTTTTCCGGGACGTGCGCCCAGAACTCGATTTCCACCGTGGCGCCGTAGGCCAGGCCTGAGACGCCCAGAGCGGTGCGGACCGGCAAACGGCTGGGGTGGAAGTAAGGCTTATAGAGGCGGTTGAAGTCGCTCCACTTGGACGCATCCGTCAGCATGACCGTGGCCTTGAAGACGTGTTCGAGGCCAAGGCCGTAGCGCTTCAATATCTCGGCCGTATTGGCCATGATGTATTTGACTTCGTTCTCGAAACCCTCGGCCAGTTTGCCGTTTTCATCGAGGCCGATCATGGCCGAGAGATAGAGAACATTGCCGACCTGAACCGCCTCGGAAAACGGCGAACGCGGGTGCGGGTGCAGATAATAGGTAATGCCTTCGGCGGGCATCGGCTTGATCTTGGGCAGGTCTTCGGTATTCGACATGGTCATAGGTCCGGTGTGCTTGCGCTATGGCGCCGCTATTAAACCCGTTTGCGGCAAACGGAAAGACTGAGAATGGCTCAGTTTTCCGTCTCGATCTTTTTCCCCTGCCCCGCTGCCCAGATATAGAGCCCGACAACAATCACGGCTCCCGCCGCAAGGGCAACGATCATGTCCCAGGGCTTGGCCAGCGGCGTCACGAACTGCGATACGATATCCGGGTTCTGCGTCACCGAAACCAGCGTCGCGAATACGACGTTCAGCAGGCTTTCGCCGACGATAAAGCCGGACGCGACCAGAACCCCAAGGCGCTTGGCGATTTCCGCCCCCTTCGCCCGCGACACAATGCCTTCGAAAATCCAGCCGGCCAGAGCGCCCACCACCACCGGCGCGGTCACCGCCGACGGCAGGTATATGGCAAGGCCGACACCCAGCGGCGGCAGCGAATACTTGCCCTTGCTGGCGCCCTTGACGGTCTCGTCGATAATCACCAGAACCGCGCCGACCAGGGCGCCGATGCCGAGATACATCAGCGGCAGATGCCCGCCGATCGCCCCCTTTGCCAGGGTCGAGATCAGCGTCGCCTGCGGCGCGTTCAGTTCGCGGTTCGGCTTGAGCGCGTGATAGTTGGGGTCGCCCTGGAAGCCATAAACGTCGTTGAGCAGATTGAGAGTGATCGGCACCATGATCGCACCGGCGACAACACCGATGATCAGCGCCACCTGCTGCTTCCACGGCGTGGCGTCGACCAGTTGGCCCGTCTTGAGGTCCTGGAGGTTATCATTGCCGATGACCGCGCCCGCAAGAACGACCGTGGTGACCATCAGCGCGAAGGCGATCAGAGCCTGCTCGACATTCGGGCCGGTAAGCTTGTAGCCGATCAGGCCGATAATGACCGAAGCCCCCAGGACGGTCAGGATGGCGACGCCCGACACCGGCGAGTTCGACGCGCCGATCAGGCCGGCCATGTAGCCGCAGACGCCGGCCGCCAGCATGCCGACGATGATGATATAGGCTGTCCCCGCGACGACCAGCGGCAGGCCGACCTGCGCCAGCGGCCCCCCCGAAATGAAGGCGAACAGCAGCCACGCCGCCGGGATGATCGACAGCAGGACGACCAGGCCGACAATCCAGATCGGCAGGTCCTGTTCGGAACGCGGCAGCAGGTCCCCCTGACCGGACTGACGCGCCTTGTTGGCTTCCAGCGCCGAAACGAGCCCCTTCCAGACCGGCACGATCAGCTTTCCGATCGCCCACAGGGCCGCGACGCCGATGGCGCCGGCGCCGATATAACGGACGCCATTGCGCCACAACCCAACCGCATGGGCCTCGAACTCGATACCCGCGGGCATCGGATTGATCGTGGTCAGGATGGGAACGCCGACACCCCACGCCAGGAACAGGCCGAACGCCATGGCGATGCCGACCGTAATGCCCATAAGGTGACCGGCGCCCATCAAGGCCAGGGAACTGGAGCCCGCCAGACCGGTCGCACCGGAACCATTGCCGAATTTGAAGAATTTGGAAATTTCCGCCGCCATGAAGGTGCTGACCGCCGCAGCCGCATAGGCTGCCGACGCCAGGGCGCCCCACACCACCGCCATCAGGCCGGCGGAACCTTCTGCCGCGCCTTCGCGCGACGATGTTCCGACCTTCAGCACCTCAGCCGCGGCAACGCCTTCGGGGTACGGCAGGCTCGATTGCGAGACCAGCGCGCGGCGCAGCGGCATGGTATACATGACGCCCAGAACGCCGCCCAGCGTACAGGCGGCAAACGTCGTGAAGAACGGAATGCGTGCCCACCAGCCGATGATCAGAAGGCCCGGCAAGGTGAACACCACCGACGCCAGGGTCCCCGCCGAAGACGCGATGGTCTGGACGATATTGTTTTCCTGGATGGTCGCCGACTTGAAGAAGCGCAGCAAGGCCATGGAGATGACCGCCGCCGGGATCGAGGTGGCGAAGGTCAG
>CBIHPL010000352.1:0-4406 GCA_966212005.1 uncultured Asticcacaulis sp. | reverse complement strand
GCCGCAAAGCTCGGGGATCGGCGGCGGCGGGTTCCTGATCTATTATGACGCGGCCAGTGGCAAGACGACCGTCTATAACGGCCGTGAAAAAGCCCCAGCCGCAGCCAGGCCAGACCGCTTCCTGAAACCCGATGGCAAGCCGATGAGCTATCCCGAGGCCGTGACCTCAGGCCGCGCCACCGGCGTGCCAGGGGCGATGTTCGCGCTGGAAAAAGCGCACAAGGACCACGGCAAGTTGAAATGGGCCACGCTGTTCGGCGATCCGGAACTGCTGGCGACCAAGGGGTTTACGGTCTCGCGGCGGCTGGGGCGCTATCTCCAGACCGGCAATTTCGCGCAAAAGCAGGTGGCGGATGCCAAGGCTTATTTCGGCACTGCCGATGGCGGCTATCTGAAGACCGGCGATACACTCAAGAATCCGGCCTATGCGGCAACACTCGAGATCATCGCCAGGCAAGGGATGAAGGCTTATCGTCAAGGGCCCTTGGCTGACGCCATTATTGCCAAGGTCAATAGTGATCCCCTGCCTGGCGGTATGACGCTCAACGATCTGGCGGCCTACCAGCCGCAGGTGCTTGAGCCCATCTGCCTGCCCTATCGTATCTATATTGTCTGCGAAGCCCCGCCCCCGGCCGGCGGCGCCTCGGTGCTTCAGGCGCTGAAAGTCATGGAACGCTTCCCGATCGGCGAATGGGGCAAGGACGATGCCCGCGCCTGGGCGGTCATGATCGAGGCGTCGCGGCTGACCTATGCCGACCGCGACCAGTATATGGCCGATCCGGATTTCGTCGCCGTACCGGCAGGCGGCCTGCTCGATCCCGCCTATGTGGCCGAACGCGCCGCTACCATCACCGTAGGCAAGGCCGGACCGGCGCCGAAATTCGGCATGCCCCCGGGCGCGCCGAAACTGGCACCCGACAGGACGCTTGAGCCCAGCGGCACCTCACACTTCGTCGTGATCGATTCGTACGGCAATGCGGTGTCTATGACGACGACGGTCGAATCGATCTTCGGCACAGGGCGAATGGTCGGCGGCTTCTTTCTCAACAACCAACTCACCGACTTTTCGTGGTCGCCCATGACGACAGACGGCGCGAAGGCTGCCAATGCCGTCGAAGGCGGCAAGCGCCCACGTTCGGCGATGAGCCCCGCCATGCTGTTCGACAGGAACGGCACGCTGGTCGGCCTGATCGGTTCACCGGGCGGCCCGTCGATCGTCGCCTATAATATAAAGACCATCATGGGCGTTGCCGACTTCGGCCTTTCGCTGCAGGACGCCATCAACCTGCCCAATGTCGTCGCGCGCGGTGACAGCATCCGCGTCGAGGCCTCGCGCATGCCGGATGCAGTCAAGTCGTCGTTACGCGGCATGGGTTACACGCTGACCGAGGTTCAAGGCGAGGAATCGGGCCTGAACGGCTTGCTGCGTCAGCCTGACGGCAGCTTCAAAGGTGGCGCCGACCCACGCCGCAACGGCGCCATCCGCATTGGCGATCAAAGGATCGATCAGTGAGCACTATTCCAAGACCCGGCAACATCGTCATCCTGACCGGCGCCGGCATTTCAGCCGAATCGGGTGTGCCGACGTTCCGCGCGTCGGACGGGCTGTGGTGCGGCCACCGCGTGGAGGAGGTCGCCACGCCCGAAGGTTTCCGCGCCAATCCGGACCTGGTCCAGGACTTCTATAACCAGCGCCGCCGCCAGTTGCGCGAAGTCGCGCCAAACGCCGCGCACAGGGCGCTGGCCCGGCTGGCGGCGGAATGGCCGCACGATGTTCTGCTGGTGACGCAGAACGTCGATGACCTGCACGACCGGGCACAGGCCGAGTTCCCCGCGCGCGAGGGCGCCGGTCTGATCCACATGCATGGCGAGTTGCTGAAGGCGCGCTGCACGGCGACGGAACAGGTGTGCACCTGGAGCGAAGATATCCTGCCGGATACGGTCTCGCCGTTCGATGCCGGTGCGACGCTCAGGCCGCACATCGTCTGGTTCGGCGAAATGCCTTTCGGCATGAACACGATCGAGAAGGCGCTGCGCAAGTGCACCCTGTTTATTTCGATCGGGACCTCGGGCAATGTCTATCCAGCGGCAGGGTTTGTGTCCGCTGCCCGTAACGCCGGCGCCCATACGGTCGAACTGAACCTGGAACCGTCGATGGGACAGAGCCTGTTTGCCGAAAAGCGCTATGGGCCGGCGACGGAGGTCGTGACACGCTATGTCGATGAGCTGTTGAGTTAGTTCACCGTGACCTTGCGGTAGCCGAGATCCTCGAACGTCACCAGAAGCTCGATCAGGGCATCCGTCGGGGCCGTGCCGAAATCGACATGGACGCCGTCGCTATCGACCGTCAGCGAATGGATATTACCGGAAAACCGCGTGTCGGGATCGAAGGTCGTATCTTCCGGATCGAACCAGGTTTCAAACCACTCATCGAGATCACGGCTGTCGACCTCGCCCTCGACCTTCAGCGTCACATCATTCCATTGCAGGCGCTCGACGCGCATGTCCATCTCGCCGAGCACGACATCGACGGGATCGAAAGTCACCTCTTCATCGGGCGCCAGTTCGATGACATTGCTGCCGTCTTCGGACCGGATGAAATCGGCGCAGTAATAGTTGCGGTACAGCGTGCTTTCACCGCTGAGCGTCAGCTTGACCTCACCGGCACCATCGCCGTGTTCCTTGCTCACACGGTCAATAAAGGCGCTGAACTGAGAGATATAGCTGTCCCGCACCAGTTCTATAAGGTCTTCAAATTCCAAGGCTCATGCTCTAAGCGGCAGGCGGACCTCGAACGCAGTACCTTCGGGGCCGGTATTGACGAGGCGGACGTCGCCTCCATGCAGTTGCGCCAGTTCGCGCGAGATGGCAAGGCCAAGCCCCGATCCTCCCGGCGTATTGGATGATGTAAAGGGCTGGAACAGCTTTTCGCGCGCCTTTTCCGGGATGCCCGGGCCATTGTCGGCGGCGATCAATATGACGTCATCAGCCGTCTTTATGGCCGTCAGCGTCACGCGCCCCAATGTGCGCCGGTTCGGTTGCAATTCGATGGCCTGGCGGGCGTTGCGCATCAGATTGACCAGCACGCGGTGCAACTGTTCCGGATCGGCCTCCAGATGAAAACCCTTGGGCGCCTTGAGGGCAAAGCGAACGCCGCCTTCGACCGCCTGGCCGGGCAGGCACAGGCCGGCGTCTTCGGCCGCGGCTTCGGCGAGATCCTTGAGCTTGACGATCTGGATGGCCGGCGCCCGTTCGTCGCTCTTGCCGTAGGTCAGCACGTTGGTCGCCAGCGACAGGGCGCGGTCCAGCGCCCGTTCCAGCCGCGGCAGGGCCTTGGCGACAGTCGGATCGGCCGAAGCCGCCGACAGACGGTCCGATGCCATCTGCGCCGAGGTCAGCATGTTGCGCAGGTCATGGTTGATCTTGGACACGGCCTGGCCCAGCGCGGCCAGACGGGCGCGTGAGCGCAGCGAATTGCGGACCTCTTCCTGCATCGACACCAGTTCGTGTTCGATGTCGCCGATTTCGTCGGCGCGGCCGGACAGCTCCGGCGTGGCGGCGACATCCTCGGGGTTGGTCTTGAAGCGCTGGATAGCGTCGGTCAGCTTTCGGATCGGGCGGACGATGACAAAGGACAGGGCGGCAAAGATCAGGATACCGGCCGCCAGAGCGATGAAGAAGGACATGCGCAGCATGTTGAGCAGGCTGGATTGCAGATGCTTTTTCAACGGCTCGCCGCGCACGACGATTTCGATCTGGTCGCCCGGGCGCAGGCGCGGCTGAGTCTGGACGTGAATCAGGCGATCTTCGTCGGACAGCAGGGTCTGCCACGGCGCCCACAGGTAGGTGATGTCATCCACCGGGTTGCGTTGCCGGCGCAGGTCCATGACCTCCTTCGGCACGGTAACGTTGGAATCGAACAGGCGCAGGGTCTGGCCGTCGATCCGCACGGCGAGATAAAGCACACCGGCGCTCTTGCGCAGTTGCTCCGACGTTTCGGCCGACACGGCCATTGCGTCGGCCGTATCGACGGCCTGCGACGCGATCTCGGCCTTGCGTACGCTGTTGATCAGCCATTCTTCCTGGTCGTTGGCCAGTGACGGAATAAGGATCATGATTTCGACGAGGGTCACGAAGACCGCCGTCATGATCGCCAGCTGGCCCGACAGGCTGAGAATGAACCGCCGGGCTGTATGGAAAAGCGCTATACCAAAGCGCAGGGACCAGGCCGCGACGGCACGCGCGAATTCTGTCAGCCTCCGGATATAGATGGCGCTGCTGTCCTTGCGGCCGCGCAGCGGGGTCCGGCCGCCGGGACGGGCGGGAAAGGGGCTGGAAGACCGTTCGCCGGGCTTGCCTGGATCGAACACCGCGACTCCGTTAGAAGGGACCGAGAGCTATTTATA
>CBIHPL010000351.1:0-4431 GCA_966212005.1 uncultured Asticcacaulis sp. | reverse complement strand
CTTGGCGAAGCGAATGAGCGGATCTACCGGAGCTTTTTTCATGACAACGATTTCCAATCCGACCGCCGCCATCATGATCATCGGCGACGAAATCCTGTCGGGTCGTACCGTGGATTCGAACGTCAACACAATCGCCCGTTTCCTCGGCGCGCTCGGCATCGACCTCAATGAGGTCCGTATGGTGCGCGACAATGAAGACCAGGTTATCGACGCGGTGCGCGCTTTGAGGGATACATACGACTATGTCCTGACGACTGGCGGCATCGGGCCGACGCACGACGACATCACCGCCGACTGCATGGCTAAGGCCTTCGGCGTAGACATCAGCGAACACCCAGCCGCCCTGAAGATGCTGCAGGAGCGCGCGGAAAAGGCCGGATGGACCCTGAACGACAACAGCCGCCGCATGGCGCGCATCCCGCATGGCGCGGAACTGATTGCCAACCCGGTGTCGGCCGCCCCGGGGTTCCAGATCGGAAATGTCTTTGTGATGGCCGGCGTTCCCAAGATCATGGAGGGCATGCTGGCCGATGTCGCGCCGCGTCTGCGGACCGGACGCCAGGTGCTGTCGCGGACGCTGCGGCTCAACTTCATCGGCGAAAGCTGGGCGGCGGATGCGTTGCGCGACATCGACAGGCGCTACGCCGACCTGTCTTTGGGCAGCTATCCATTTGGCCTGCTGCCGGGCGAATTTGGTACACAGCTGGTGGTGCGGGGCCAGAACCCGGACACGCTGGATGCTGCCGTTTCCGAGTTGATGACGGCGCTAGAGCCAGTCGTGGAAGAGGGGCGCAAGCGCAACCCGCAGGCCAGCCTCGAAGAAATTGCCGGATAACCGATGACCCGAAGGACATTCGAAATGAAAACCGCTACCGCCAGTCTCCTGGCTATCCTTGCCCTGACCGCCGGTACGGCGTCGGCGGCGCCAAAACCGAAAGCCAAAGCCGTCGCGGCTCCGGCTCCGGCGCTGGCATCCGAAGCCGTCGAAGTGCAGGCGGCGTCCTTACGCGACGCGGCGCTGAAGTCTGACGCCGCCTATGATTTCGTCGCTCAGATGACGACGCGTTTCGGTGCGCGCCCGGCCGGAGGAGTAGCCGAACGCAAGGCGGCGGAATGGTCGGCCGAAGAGTTGAAGAAGATGGGCTTTCAGAACGTCCATCTCCAGACCTTTCCCCTCTATGGCTGGGAACGCGGCGCGGAAAGCATCGAGATCACCGCGCCCTTCCCCCAGAAGCTGGTCGGGACGGCGCTGGGCGGATCGACGGCGGGTGTCGCTGATGCCGAAGCCGTCATGTTCGAAACCTACCAGGAATTCCTCGACAGCAAGACGGATGTGACGGGCAAGATCGTCGTCATCCTGCAACCGATGGCGCGCGCCAGCAACGGGTCGGGCTATGGCCGCATGTCCGGCAGCGTGCGCTCGGGCGGGCCGAACATCGCGCAAAAACGCGGTGCTGTCGGCTTTGTCCTGCGCTCGCTCGGCACCGAAACTGACCGTTTTGCCCATACCGGCGCCACGACCTGGTCGGACGGCAAGGGCATTCCGTCGATGGCGATCAGCACGCCGGACGCCGAGGCCCTGCGCCGTATCCTCAAGATGCAGGCCAAGGGCGAAGCGGGCCCGCTGCGCCTGCGCATGGCCAGCGGCGCCAAGTTCCTGGGGTTGGGGCAATCGCAAAACGTCGTGGCCGACGTCGTAGGCACTGAAAAGCCCGACGAAGTCATCGTCATGGGCGGCCATATCGACAGCTGGGATCTCGGCACCGGCGCCATCGACGATGCCTCGGGCCTGGCCATCACCATGGCGGCCGCCAAGACGATCATCGATTCCGGCCTTAAGCCGAAGCGCACCCTCCGCGTCGTCTTCTGGGGCTCGGAAGAGGTGTCGCAGCCGGATGGCTTTGGCGACGCCGGCGGCGGCAAGTTCCGCGACGCCTATCGCGACAACCTGTCGAACTTCATCGCCGCGGGCGAATCGGACTTCGGCGCCGGCAAGGTCTACGCGATCAGCCTGATGCCGACCGAGGACAAGGCCTTTCTGACCAATCTCGGTAATGTCCTCTATCCGCTGGCCGTGTATGTCGACGCCAAGGCGGTCCCGACGGGCGGCACCGACAGCGGTCCACTGCACGAATCGGGTGTGCCGGCTTTTGACCTGGAGCAGGACGGTTACGACTATTTCGACGTCCACCATACGGCCAACGACGTCATAGAGCGCATCGATCCGGCGCAGATGAAGCAGAATGTCGCGGCCTGGACGGCCACGGTATGGATGATGGCCAACACCAGCGTCACCTTCACGCGCCCCGAGATCAAGAAGTAAGGGCCTTTACCTGACCGGCCAATTGGGGCAGAAGGCATGTCCTTCTGCTGTCCAAATACGGCTTGTGCGGGCGTGGCGAAATGGTAGACGCTACGGACTTAAAATCCGTCGGGAGCAATCCCATGCCGGTTCGAGTCCGGCCGCCCGCACCAATTCTGCTGACTGACCGGCGGCGGAACCTAACGGAATATCGCCTATGTCCGTTCATCCCTTTATCCGCGTGGTTCTCGGCCGTCCCTGGCTTGTCACCGCCGCCGCGTTTGCGGTTTTGGTTGCCATTGGGCTGACCCTTCTGGCCCACGTACGGCTGTCCCAGGCCATTTTGATGGCGTGGAACCTGTCGGCGACGCTTTATCTTATAATGGCGGCGCGCATCATGTTCGCCGGTGATGCCGACGACCTGCGCCGGCGTGCCGAGATCCAGGATGTCGGGCGCGGGGCAATCCTGCTGCTGACCGGCCTGGCGGTCGTGGTGTGCGTCATCGCTATCGCCACCGAACTGTCCGAAGCCACGCGGCTGCACGGGCAACCGAAGCTGCTGGCGCTTTTGCTCGCGGGGGCGACCCTTCTGACCACCTGGCTGTTCGTGCATACGATCTTTGCCTTGCATTACGCGCATGGCTATTCGCTGGCGATCCAGAGGAATTCAGAGCCGCCGTTGATTTTTCCCGACAGGACAGGCGCCCCGGATTATCTCGATTTTGCCTATTTCGCTTTCATCATTGGCGCGGCAGCACAGACCGCGGATGTCGCTATTGCGTCGAAAGGCATGCGCCGGCTTGCGCTGGGTCATTGCGTCTTCGCCTTCGCGTTCAACACCACGGTCCTGGCCGTCGCGATCAATCTGGCCGCCAGCCTGATTGGATGACAAAAAAGGCGGTGGGCAAGCCCACCGCCTCTGTCTGTTCGCGCTGTCCGGAGATTACAGCACGCCCAGCATGGTGGCGACCAGAGGATGGCGGACGATGTCCTGGTCCTTCAGCCGGACGACGGCAATCGTTTCGAGAGGTTCAAAGCGGTCCGCGACGTCCGCCAGGCCCGACAGGCCAGTCAGAAGATCCGACTGTGCCGGGTCGCCGGTGACGACCATGGTCGAATTCCAGCCCAGGCGCGTCAGCAGCATTTTCAACTGCGTATAGGTGCAGTTCTGCGCTTCGTCGATGACGACGAAGGCGTTGTTGAGCGTGCGGCCGCGCATATAGCCGACCGGTGCGATTTCGATCAGCCCTTCCTGAATCAGCGCCTTGACGCGCTTCATGCTCAGGCGGTCGGTGAGGGCGTCGTAGAGGGGGCGCAGGTAGGGCGCCAGTTTGTCTTCCATGTCTCCAGGCAAAAAGCCGATCGATTCGCCGGCTTCGACCGCCGGACGCGACAGGACGATGCGGCCGACCTTGCCGCTTTCCAGCGCTTCGACGGCCTTTGAGATTGCCAGATAGGTCTTGCCTGTGCCCGCGGGTCCGAGTGCCAGCACCAGGTTTTTCTCGTCGATCGCCGAGAGCAGTGCGGCCTGGCCTTCGGATTTCGGTTTTATGGTTTTGAGATAGCCCTGTTCCCGTTCGTCATTGGCATTGCCCATGGGCGACCAGGCTCCGCCGCCGCCTCCGCCGACATGCACGTTCAGGCGGCGCACTTTCGAATCGGTTGAAAAGGCCGACTCATCCAGGTGGCCTTCACGCAGGAAACGCTTGGCGGATCGCTTGGTCATGAACGTGCTCCATCAATGTGCCCCACGCGGCGATGACGGCCGCGAGAAGGCATGAAAAAAGGCGAGGCCATAAGTGGCGTCGCCGTGACATACGAGATAGGGAACAGAAAAAGGCCGGACAGTAGAGGGCCGCCGGAGCCGAATAACGGCGGCGGCGGAAGTGCAATGCCCAACATCGAACGCGGTATTGCCACTCGGACCTCTTGAGGTACAAAGCCTTTGTACCGGCGGGGATTCCTCCGTCGCCGTACCCTGTGGAGTAAAGCTGATTCGTCCGTAAGGGCGCTATCAGAATCTGCTTCGGATATTACCGAATGATGAAAATTAACTATCCCGGGCAAATTTCGCAGAACTGTCACGGTGGTTTCAAAGGAGGCCGGCATGCCGCTTTATCGATTGGGTG
>CBIHPL010000350.1:0-4459 GCA_966212005.1 uncultured Asticcacaulis sp. | reverse complement strand
CGTGTACGCATGTCTGTCAGGATACGGTCGAGGAAGGCCTTGTCGCCCGTGGCTTCGTAAAGCGCCAGGATGCCGCTCCACACCACGCCGTCCTCATAGCCCCAGATGGTGGTCGAGGGCTCAAAATGCGTCAGATAGTGGACGACGAAGGCGGGGACACTGGCGCCGAGGCGGGTCAGCCTGTCCACGGTCCGGGCGTCGGGCATGAACGCCTGGCGTTGAGGATTTGCTGCCGCCGCGGCGCCCTGCGTGACGGAAATGAGCGAGGCCGCGCCGGCGCAAAATATCCGTCTGTCCATGGTCACGTCTTTCCTGCCCCGGTAAATGGATATCGCGGGCAATCGCCGATGTCCATGGTGCGGTGACGTCCGCCTAGATCAATCCGGGAAAGTACGCCTTCGCTTCCGGCCGCCACAGCGCCTTCAGTTCGGCATAAGGCACGACATAGTATTCGCCCATGCAGGCGCCCATGACGTGCGGCAGGTCGGTCAGGGAAAAGACCAGCCCCTTGGCGTTGAACGACAGGCGGGAGTCATATCCCACGTCCTCGGCCAGGCAGTCCGCGATATCGGCGCCGCCGACGAACCACGGCGAAGTCGGCTTGAGCTTCGCCTTCAGCGCCGCAAACTGCGCGGTTTCGGGCGTCTCGTCGCCCGCCTTCCAGCCGGGCGGCGTGTCGTACAGCTTAAGCAGCCGGTTCATGTCCAGCTTGCCGCCGGTCTTGAGGTCATACCCCTTCAGGTCCCAGAAGTTGTTGGGATGCGCGCCGCCGCAATAGATGCTGCCCGCCTCCTCGACGAACATAAGGGCCGGCGTTAGATGGGCGACCTTGACCTCTATGTCCTCGTATCCGCCGAAGCCTTCGATCTGATCGTTTTCCTTGCGCATTTCCGCGCATTCGAGCGCGCCGGACTGATACTGATAGCGGCGGACGTCGAGGCGGAGATTCACCGCTTTCAGCATGGCCGGGTCGGGGTGCTGCGTCAGCCGGATGTAGCGGACGCCCGTGCCCGTGTGCGTGACCATGCGGTAGCCGACGCTGCCTGCGCGCGTTTCAGGGCCATTGGTCAGGTCGGTGTCGTAGAGCCTCTGCAGGAAAGGATTGCCGCCGGACGCCAGCTTGTCGTCCTCATCCCACGGGGCCGAGGCCAGGGAGCCCGTATCGGTCAGCCTGTAGTCGCGCGCCGCGACGGGTTTCAGCGTCACCGGAATACGGGTGGGCTTGCGTGTGGCCTGCCAGGTTCCGCTTAAGCCCTTGCCCACGGGGCTGAGCGTAAGGGTGGCGGCGGGCGCGCACTCCGCCTCGAAGCAGGCCGGATCGGATTCAGTGAAGGTGAGGGCGGTCTTTCCCGCGGTGAGGGCGATCGGTGTACGGTATTTGCTATAGAAGTACTGGCCGGCGCGCCGGGTCTTTTGCCCTTCGCGATAGGTCACGATTTCCAGCACGACGGGGCTTTTGCCGATCGTGCCTTCATAGACATCCTGCCGGACGGTCTGCGCGGCGGCGGGCAGGGCGAGGAGCGACAACAACACGGTGCTGAACAGACGCATGGCGAAACCCCCGGACATATGATTGAGCAAGTCATATCACCCTCCGGGCAGAATGCTCAAGCCGAGCGAATTGACAGGTGCTTGGCAGCGTATTTAATGGCCTCATGACCGACGCACCCGTTAAAGGCCCCGCCTCATACTTCCCGTCCATCGAAAAGAAATACGGTCGCCCGGTTTCTGAATGGAAGGCTATTGTGCGCCAGCACTATCCGGCGAAGCACATGGAACTGGTGGCGATGCTCAAGACCGACCATGGCCTCGGGCACGGCCACGCCAACGCGATCGTCGCGCATACCCTGGCCGAGGACAACGCCTAGAGCATGCTCCGAAAAAGTGGAAACCGGCTTTTCGGGCCAGGCATGCGACCACTAGGAAATCTTGACCATGCCTCGTTTTCTTCAAAACGGAGCATGATCTAGGCAGCCGCGGCGAAACCGTCCAGTTGCGCCTTGAGGGCGCGCTGGAAGGCCGGGCGCGCCTCGCAGCGTTCCTTGTAGGCCTTCAGCTTCGGGAAATCGTCGATCAGATGCGTGTCGTCGATGATGCGCAATACGTCCGCCATCATCAGATCGCCGACCGTAAAGCGGCCCTCGAGATAGTCCTTGTCGCCCAGGGCGTCCTGCAGCGACGCCAGCCGCCGGCGCGTGAACTTTTCGACCTGCGGCCGGCGCTCCTTCGCCCAGGCCTCGTCCTTGTGGAAGAAGGTGATTTCACCCAGTTGCTGGACGGCGGTTTCGACCGAGTTGAGCGCGGCGAACACCCAGGCGGTCGCGCGCATGCGGCCGATGCGGTCCTGGGGCATCAATGCCTCGCTTTTTTCGGCGACATAGAGGGCGATAGCACCGCTTTCAAACAGGGTCAGGCCATCTTCCTCGATGGCAGGAGCCTGGCCGAAGGGCTGGCGCGCCAGATGTTCGGGCGAGTGCTGTTCGCGCCCGAGCGCGACGTAACGGACATCGTAGGGCGCGTTTGCTTCCTCGAGCGCCCAGCGGACGCGAAAGGCGCGCATCAGGGGCGCCGCGAAATCGGGCACCCAGGCATAGGTGGTGAGCGTGATCATGTGCGGATCCCCTGGCTTTCGGCGATGGCGAGATTTTCGATGTAGATCTGTTGTTTGTTGATAAGCGAGTTCCAGCCGCCGACGTGGCTGTCGCGGATGGCGGTGTCAGAGAATGGTGTCTGATGGAAGCTTTGCACGGTAACGCCGTTTCTTTCCGTAAAGGTGACGGTGACGACCGTGTCGAGGTCGCGGCCGGAGTCCTCGTCCCAGGCGAATGTAAAGACGATACGTTTGTCGGGCTCGACTTCGCGAATAACCCCACCCATGCGCGAAACCCGGCGGTTGTAGGTTTTCGAGGCCATGGTCGCGCGCCACGGACGGCCGGGCGTCAACTCCCAGTCGAGTTCCATGCAGGTGAACATTTCCGGTCCCCACCACCGGATCATATGATCGCGGCTTTCCCACATGCGCCAGACCAGTGCCAGCGGCGCTTCGAAAGTGCGGTCGAGACGCAGTTCGTTATCGGCCGTGGCGCGGTTGCGCAAGTCCGGTTCTGCGGTTTCGGTCATTGCGGCTCTCCTGTCGGTGCGGGCTTTTGCTGGATCAGTTGCAGATAGGCGTCCATGCGATCGAACGAGCCGTCCCAGAAGCGGCGATAATCCGCCAGCCAGCTGTCGATCTCTTTCAGGGGCGCCGTTTCGAGCAGGCAGGGCCGCCACTGCGCTTCGCGGCCCCGGGAAATCAGGCCGGCGGCCTCCAGCACCTTCAGATGGCGTGAAATGGCGGGCAGGGATATGTCGAAGGGGCTGGCCAGGTCGTTGACCGTGGCTTCACCCTGGCTGAGCCGGGCGAGGATGGCGCGCCGCGTGGGGTCGGCAAGCGCGGAAAGCGTCTGGGAAAGTTTGTCCATGCACTATATTTAACACATATGTTAATTAACGCAAGTGTTAAATATTGCGCCCGCAGGTGCGCCTGTGCCACTCCTGTAGCCGTATGTGGCCTGGGTTACGCGGCGACCGGACAAAAAAAGACGGGAGGCCGTGTGAACCTCCCGTCTTGCGGTCATGCCGTCCCGAGCCGGACGGGTATAGATCGTCGTTTAGAACGCGAAGTCCGACGACGAAACCGAAGCCACGCCTTTAAGCAGGACCGAGTCCGAACCGTAGGTGACGGTCGTGCCGGCGGCGGTGGTCGTGATGACGAGGTCGCCGAACGACAGGCCGGTCGCGGTCAGGTCGACCAGATCCGTGCCGCTGACGAAGTCGACGATCGTGTCCTTGCCATCGCCGAAGCCGAAGACGAACAGGTCCGAGTCGGCGCCGCCGGCCAGCAGGTCGTTGCCCGTGCCGCCCTTCAGGACGTCGTTGCCGGCATCGCCCATCAGGCGGTCATTGCCTGCGCCGCCCAGGACGATGTCGTCGCCGTCGCGGCCATAGACGATGTCGTCGCCTGCACCGCCGTCGACGCGGTCATCGCCCTTGCCGGCGGTGATCTTGTCGTTGCCGGCGTCGCCGGTGATGAAGTCGTTGCCGGTGCCGCCGTTGACGATGTCATCGCCGGCCTTGGCGCGGATCGATTCCGCACCGGTGGTGCCGGTCAGGACGTCGTCGGTTTTTTGGCCTTCGATTTGCGGGTCCGTGTAAGAGGTCATGGTTTATCCATTCATAAGAGATGTGGTTAAGCGCAGAAGTCGTCCCGAAACGGGATCGTCAGGCTTTCCCTCGCAAGCGCCATGCCACGCGGTAACAGGTGGCCCGAAAGGACTGATCGCGCCTGGCTCCGTCACGCGTTCGTCGACGAACAGGAAAAGCCGCCAGACCGAGTGCGTGTTCAGTCGTAGCGGGTATGGGCCATGATGACCTGTTCGTCGGCCAGGGCATATTGCGGCACGCCGTCCCTGTCCACGAA
>CBIHPL010000349.1:0-4460 GCA_966212005.1 uncultured Asticcacaulis sp. | reverse complement strand
GACAATATTCCGTCCGGCCTTATTCTTTACGCCGTCGTCAGACACGATCCGCGCTTTACCACGCTCGACCTGTCCGGCTACGTCCGCCAGATGTCACTCGACATCTATCCGATGAAGGCCCAGGAAGCGGAGATGCCGGGCACGGCAACCGCCGAATGCCGTATCAAGAGCGACGGCACTTTCAAAGACTGCATCGTTGTTGACGAAAGCCCGCCAGGCTATGGCTTCGGCGCATCCATCATCCGCATGATGGACGCCCTGCAAAACTCCGGCAATAAAAGCGCCTGGACCGGACGCTATGCCGGAAAGGTGTTGCAGGTCACGGCGCGCTGGAAGCTTCCCGACCCAAATCTGTACCGCTGAAATCCGGAATAAAGCCTTCCGGCGCATAGCCGAAGTCCTCGACAGCCGGCTTCACATCGAACCACAGGTCCTGGTTCATGCGTGTGACCATGCCGATATTGCGCTTCAGCTTCTTGCCCGGTTGCATGATGTCCAGAGCGGCAAAACCAAAACGCCACGCCCATTCCGGCACATCGACGATCAGCGGCTTGCGGCCCAATGCCGTGAAAATGCGCTCCGCCATTGCGCGATAGGTCAGGCATTCGCCCCCCGGTACATTATAGGCCTTGTTCTCCGTGCCGGGCGTCATGGCGACGACAAGCGCCGCCACCGCCAGATCGCGGGCATGGACCGGCTGCCTCAATCCGTTGGCCGGCGCACAGACTGGAAAGACCCCAAGCTTGCGGATCATCGCCGCCATGCGCGTAACGTTCTCGTCGCGGCCTTCATCATAAATCAGGGTTGGGCGTAATATAGTCCAGGACACACCACGCTTTTCACAGAAATCAATTATTGATTTTTCACCGGTCGCCAGTTTTTGAACGACGTCGCGCTCTTCATCTGTTTCCGAGTTGCCCTTGGTGAAAAGACTGGTTGAGGAAAAGGCGACAAGACGCTTCATGCCGAGGCCGGTCAAGCGGCATAACAGTCTGTCCTTAAGCAACCAGATCGGGGTACAGACTATAACCGTGGAGAAATCCATGCCGGGATCGAAGTCATCCGGTGCGTCAAAATTCAAAATCAATGATTGATCATTAATGACCTTGCGCGATGTGAAGCGAACCGCTCCCGGCCAGCGGCCGGCGATATCTCGCAGTCGGCGCCCGATAAGCGAGCGGACGCCGATGACCAGCAATGCGTTATTCTGCGATTCCATTCGCCGAGTCCTAACAGCTTGACAGTGGAAAAAACAGGCGTAGGTAGCGGATATGCGCCGGACTTTCCGGCGTTTTTGGGAATGCCTATGCCTGAGATTGTGCGAAGCCTTTGACGGTCTCGCCACCGAGACCTTGAACCACCCGCCGCTGACCTGGTCGCGGCGCGGTTTGTCGTGGTTTCATATCCCGGACATTTCCATGAATATCTCCCGTGCGGAGCAGCGTGTGCTGCACGTTCTGGCGCAGGGCGGCCTCATCCGCCTTGAGCGCCAGGATGGCCGTATCATCGCCATCGATTGCTTTACCCGTGACGGCCATCTGCTGGCCGACTGCACCCTGGCCGTCTTCAGGAAGCTGAAGAACCGGCGCCTGATTGGATCCCAGGACGGCGCTCCCTATCGCATAACCTATCTCGGCCGCCAAAGTGTGCGGTCGCAACCCGACAATAGGTAGCTTTCCGGGCCGGTCGCTGCGGCGATCGGCCCGATTGCCTTGGCTGCCAAACCCGCCTATGTCAGCCGCATATCTACGCGTTGGGAACACACATGGCCTACAAATCGCTCAGGGACTTTATCGCCAAGCTGGAAGCCGCCGGCGAACTGGTCCGCGTTTCCACTCCGGTCTCGACGCATCTCGAAATGACCGAAATCCAGACCCGTCTGCTGGCTGAAAAAGGCCCGGCCGTGCTGTTCGAAAACGTCCTGATGCCCGACGGCTCGAAATCATCCATGCCGGTTCTGGTCAACCTGTTCGGCAATGTGAAACGCGTCGCCATGGGTGTGACGCTCGACAACAAGGAACGTTCTGAACCGTCCGACCTGCGCGAAGTCGGCGAACTGCTGGCCTTCCTGCGCCAGCCGGAACCGCCGCGCGGCTTTAAGGATGCACTTGAACTTCTGCCTTTGGCCAAAACCGTCATGGGGATGCGACCCAAGACGGTAAAATCCGCGCCTGTTCAGGAGGTTGTCCTGAGGGGTGAAGATATCGATTTAACCAAACTGCCCGTTCAGGGCTGCTGGCCCGGCGAACCGGCGCCGCTGATCACCTGGCCGCTGATCGTTACCAAGGGGCCGTCCAATTCGCGTGAAGACGACTATAATCTTGGCATCTACCGCATGCAGGTGCTCAGCAAGGACAAGACGATCATGCGCTGGCTGGCCCATCGCGGCGGCGCGCAACACCATCGTCGCTGGAAAGCGGGTGGCAAACGCGAGCCCCTGCCCGCCGCGGCCGTGCTCGGCGCCGACCCCGGCCTGATTCTGGCGGCGGTGACGCCGGTGCCCGACACCCTGTCGGAATATCAGTTCGCCGGTCTCCTGCGTGGCCAGAAGGCCGAACTGGTCGAGGCCAAGACCGTGCCCCTGATGGTGCCGGCCCATGCCGAAATCATTCTGGAAGGCCACGTCCTGCTCGACGACTACGCCGACGAAGGCCCCTACGGCGACCACACCGGTTATTACAACAGCGTCGAAAAATTCCCGGTATTCCAGGTTTCGGCCATCACCATGCGTCGCGATCCAATCTACCTGTCGACCTTTACCGGTCGGCCGCCCGACGAGCCGAGCGTTCTCGGCGAAGCCTTAAATGAAGTCTTTATCCCTTTGATCCAGCAGCAGTTTCCGGAGATTGTCGACTTCTGGCTTCCGCCGGAGGGCTGCTCCTACCGCATCGCCGTCATCTCGATGAAGAAGGCCTACCCCGGCCACGCCAAGCGGGTGATGATGGGCGCGTGGTCGTACCTGCGCCAGTTCATGTACACCAAGTGGATCATCGTCGTGGACGACGACATCAATGCCCGCGACTGGAAAGATGTCATGTGGGCGCTGTCGACGCGCATGGACCCGGCGCGCGACATCACCGTCGTCGAAAACACCCCGATCGACTATCTCGACTTCGCCTCGCCGGAAAGCGGGCTCGGCAGCAAGATCGGGCTCGACGCCACCAACAAGTGGGAGCCGGAGACGCACCGCGAATGGGGTGAAAAGCTCTATATGGAACAGGAGGTCATCGACCGCGTCTCGGCAAAGTGGGCTGAAATGGGCCTGCCGGGTTCCGGAAAGCCCATATGGGCAAAGGGCAAGTGATCGTTTTTGCGCAATAATGCGTAATTTTCGTTTGATCGTGACGGATTTCGCAGCATGGTCGGTTTAACTCTGTAATCATAATCCAGAGAGGCCGCCGCCCGATGTTCTTACGACCCACGTCCTTCCGCCGTATTGCCTTTTTTACCACCGCCCTGGCCCTGATCGCCGGGGGCACAAACGCCCGGAACGCCCGGCACCTGGAATGCCTGGACCGGGGAGCGGTCGCCATCGCGGCCGATAAGGGCGTGCTCATCAGCTGGCGCATATTGAACAGCGACGCCGCCAACCAGAGCTTCGACATCTGGCGCGACGGCAAAAAGGTCAAGACCGTCAAGGGCGTCAGCAACTGGCTCGATGTTTCGGGTGCCACCGGCTCCAGCTACCAGATCAAGTCGGGCAAGGAGGCCAGTCCGGCCTTCAAGCCCTGGGGCGCCAACTATCTCGAAATCGCACTTGATGTCCCCGCCGGCGGCACCACGCCTGACGGCAAGCCCTATACCTACACGGCCAACGACGCATCGGTCGGCGACCTGGACGGCGATGGCGACTATGAGGTCATCCTGAAGTGGGAACCGACCAACGCGCACGACAACAGCCAGGGGGGCTATACCGGCAACGTCCTGCTCGACGCCTATACGCTTGAAGGCAGGAAGCTGTGGCGCATCGATCTGGGCCGCAATATCCGCGCCGGGGCCCACTATACCCAGTTCATGGTCGAGGACTTCGACGGCGACGGCAAATCCGAACTGATCGTCAAGACGGCCGACGGCACGAAGGACGCCCAGGGTAAGGTTATCGGCGATGCAAATGCCGATTGGGTCTCGACCGGCGGCGAACTGGAGCAGACCGACCGCACCGGCTCGGTGCAGACGCCCGACGGCAAGCTGATGGCGCAATTCCAGGGCCGCATCCTGAAGGGCCCTGAATACTTAAGCGTCTTCGACGGCCTGAGCGGACGCGTGCTCGACACCGTCCCCTACTGGCCGACGCGCGTGCCGGAAGGCGACACAGCTACGCCGGAGCGTCTCAAAGAGGTATGGGGCGACGGGTACGGCAACCGTTCGGAACGATACCTTGCCGGCGTGGCATGGCTCGACGGCGCCCTTCCCTCGGCCGTCATGGCGCGCGGCTATTACGGCCGCACGACCCTGCCCGC
>CBIHPL010000348.1:0-4467 GCA_966212005.1 uncultured Asticcacaulis sp. | reverse complement strand
AAATACCTGAAATAAAACGCGAAAAACGCACTTTAACCCGCCTTAACTTACTTAAGGATTCTTATAATAGACTCTTAAAGAAAGAACGGTGTGAAGCTACAGTGTGCGGGCTGCGGACCCTGGCCTTGGAAGAGGGCCGGGTCCGCGCCCAACCGGCGAAGGGTGTGTGCGCATAAGGCGTTATAATGCACCGCAAGCTATTGACGCTGTTGATGACTGCCGCTTAAGTGAGCAACCATGCCGGGAGGGGACCGGTGTGTACTCTCCGGGGATTCCAATATCGTGTCAGCGTCCGGCTTCCAGGCGACAGGTTGGCAGGCAGCAGGTGTGCAGTCTCCGGCCGCAAGCGCTGCTCCCGTGGCCGCGCAACCGGGTCCTGGCCTCAGCATCGAGGAAGCGCGCAAGCTGATCCAGGCGGTCAATGCCGACAAGGACCTTCAAACCTCGTTCGCCCACACACCCAAACCGGATCCCAACGCCGGCGAATTCTGGCGCAGGCTGGCCGAGGACATGGGCAAGGCCTTCAAGGGTGTGAGCGAGCTGCTGGGACCGGTGGCGCCCGTCCTGCCTTACCTGCTGTACGCGCTTGGCATCGCCGTCATCCTGCTCCTGCTGTCACCGGTCGTGCGCCTGTTCCTGACGACCCGGTTCGAGCGGCTGATTGCCCGGGACCATTTGCGCGCAGACACCGCCTGGCGCCCGTCGCGGGCGGCCGTGGTCGCCATCCTGAGCGATATCGATGCGCTGGCAGGGGAGGGGCGCTACGACGAAGCCGTCCATCTGCTGCTGGTGCGGTCGGTGGCGGACATCAACGCCTTCCGGCCGGACATGGTGCGCCCGCACTATTCCTCGCGCGACATTCTCACACACCCCCTGTTGCCTGAAGACGCCCGCCCGGCGTTCCGCGCCATCGTCGAGTGGGTGGAAAAGAGCTATTTCGCCGGCCTTTCAGTCGGCCGGGCGGGCTTTGACGCCTGCCGTCAGGCCTATGTCGACTTCGTTGCCGCCGAAGGGATTGCCTGATGCCGGGGTTTGCCCTGCCGAAAATCACGGTCCCCGAGACACGGCGCTGGCTGCCGGCCGTTGTACTGGTGTTGTGCCTGTCGATGTTCGGCATGGTGGCCGTTGCCATGCTGACGGTGGGAGCGGATCCCGAAAGCGGACCGTCGTCGCTTCCGACCTCGACGGCGGCCCAGGGCTATCAGGGGCTCAAACGGCTGCTGGTGAAACGCGGCCACCCCGTATCGAGCAACCGTTTCGAAGACAGCGCCGGAGAAGCGGGGGGCGATGCGCAGCGGCCCCGGCACAGCGACATCGAACTCATCACGCTCAACTATGACGGCATGGGGCTGGTCCGGCATACGCGTTCCCAATCTTCGGCCCAATCCTCCGCCCAAAATTCCGCCCAGAATTCCTCGTCTTCGGCGTCGGCCCAGTCCTCGGCCTCGCAGGCTGCGGACGAGCAACATGACGTCCCGGACAAGCGGCGCTCCGATCACGTTCTTTATAAGCCCGTGGGAAGGGTCGTCATTGTTGTCGCGCCGAAATGGGCGTCGGGACAGGCGCTGGGCAAACCCAGGTGGGGCGGCGACCCGCAACCCTATCCCGAATACGTTCTGCGCCGGATGCTGATGGTCCTGTCGCCGGTGGAGGCAAGCCCGTCACCGAACGCGGACTATGACGAAGACAGCGGCGAAGGCGACTGGATCCGGACGCAGGCGCCCCCCGGCAAGGAAGTCTATGACGACGGCACAAACCTGCTGACCTACGACATGCCCGTTTACGATATCCGCCATTCGCGCGTCACAGGCCCTGTCACGGTTCATGGTGCCGCAGGTGCGGGTTCTACGGACCGGACGGTGTTTCGCACACCCATGCCGGTGGGTGCGATCACCGATTTGCAGTCGATCACCGGGCCGAACCTGACCCCGGTGCTGCTCGGCCCGAACGGCGAAGCCCTGATCTCGCGCGTCACGGTCACGCAGGGCCGGCGCCAGCCGGTCGCGCCCGTGTACCTGGTCAGCGATCCCGACCTGCTCAACAACCAGATCCTGGCCGACCCTAAAAAGGTCGTGGCCGCGCTTGCCATCATCGAGGGCCTGGCGCCCCAAACCCCGACGACCGGGGCAGCGGCGCGCCCGTCCGTGGTGTTCAACCTGACCTTCAACAACCTGTCGGTCGATCGCGACCTGCTGCATGCCTTGAGCCGCCCGCCCTGGCTTGGCGTGAGCCTGAGCCTGGTCCTGCTGGGCCTGGGCCTGACCTGGGCGGCGTTCAGCCGCTTCGGACCGCCCCTGCAGGCGGCGGCCGGACCGGCGCTCGGCCGGGGTGTGCAGATTCTGGCGGACAATGCCGCCCGCATCATGGCCATCGCGGTCAAGGAATCGAAACTCGGCCCCGCCTATGCCCAGCTCGTCCGCGACGAGATCCTGAAGGCGAGGGGGCACCGCCTGGGCAGTGGCCAGCAATCCCCGGACGCGCTGGCGGACCGCATCGGGCGTCTGTATGGCGCCACGGATACATATACCGACCTCAAGGCAGGGGCCGCGGGACTCTTCACAGTGCATCAGCTGATCGACTACGCGCGCCGGCTGCATGCCTGGAAGGAACAGATTGGAAGATCGGAGATCGCACGTGCAAATAAGTGACATCCACACACTGGCCCAGCGGCTGCGCGATGAAATCGGCAAGGTCATCGTTGGCCAGAAGGACACGCTCGACCTCATGCTGACCGCGCTGTTTTCCGGCGGCCACATGCTGCTGGAAGGCCCTCCGGGCACGGCCAAGACCCTGCTGGCGCGGACCTTCGCCCAGTCGCTGAGCCTGCGCTATGGCCGCATCCAGTTCACACCGGACATGCTGCCGGGCGATGTGCTGGGGTCGAACCTGTTCAACTTCCAGACCTCGGCCTTTTCTTTGAGCAAGGGGCCGATCTTCTGCGATCTGCTGCTGGCCGATGAAATCAACCGTACCCCGCCCAAGACGCAGGCGGCCCTGCTGGAAGCCATGCAGGAACGCCACGTGACGCTTGACGGTGTGCGTCATGACCTGGGCGCGCACTTCACCGTCATCGCCACCCAGAACCCGATCGAGCAGCAGGGCACCTATCCGCTGCCCGAGGCCCAGCTCGACCGCTTCCTGTTCAAGCATATCCTGGGCTATCCCAGCCAGGAGGAGGAGCGCCGCATCATCGAGACTTCCGGCAATGCCTCGGCCTCGCCCGATCCGGCAAACGCCGGCGTTACCGCCGTGCTCAGCGCGCAGGCCCTGAGCGAAGCCATCGACACGGTCGCCGCCATCCGCCTCAACGACGCCAATCTCGACTATATCGTGGCCCTCATCCGTGCGACGCGCGAAACGGCGCAGCTGTCGGTGGGCGCATCGCCGCGCGCCGGCGCCCTGCTGGCCAGGGCGGCGCGCGCCTATGCCGTGCTCGACGGCCGCGACTATGTGCTGCCCGACGATATCAAGACGCTCTACAAGCCGTGCATGCGTCACCGCGTCCTGCTGTCGCCCTCCGCCGAAATCGAAGGGCTGAACGTCGACGGCGTCCTTCAGACCCTGCTTGAAACCATCGAAATCCCGCGCTGAGTTTCCGGAATTGTCCATCTCCCCCACCACACGCCTGCTGGTTCTGCTCGCTCTCGGCCTGCCCGCCGCGATCGTGGTCGGGCTGTTCGCGTCCCAGGCCTGGCCGTGGGTGCCGATCGTGCTTCTGGCCATCTTCGTCCTGGCCGTGCTCGACGGCGTCTTCGCGCCGGTAGGGCAGGGACTGGCGGTCGTCATGCGCCTGCCCCGCAGGCTTGGGGTGGGCCGTCCCGCCGAAGTCGATTTCGCCGTCCGGTTTTCGCAATCCCGGCAACCGGCGAAGGTCGAGGTGCGGCTGGGGCTGAACACCGTACTGGCGGCCTCCAGCTATGACCGTTCGCTCACCCGGTCGCCGGACGGTTTCAAGGGACGTCTTCACCTCGACGCGCGGACGCGTGGACGCGGCGACATCGATGCGGCCTGGGTGCGCTGGCAGGGCTGGCTTGGGCTCGTCCACGTCCAGAAGAAGGTCCCGGTCGACGGCCATGTCGTGGTCACGCCTGACCTGAAGGGTGTCGAGCAGGACGCGTCGGACCTGTTTTCCACGGACAATATCTACGGCGTCCGTATCCAGAACCAGCTGCACAACGGGTCCGAATACCACGCGTTGCGCGAATACGATGCTTCACAGGATCACCGCCGCATCGACTGGCGCTCGTCCGCCCGCCACATGAAGCTTTACAGCCGCGAATACCAGGCTGAACGCAACCACCATATCGTCCTGGTCTACGATACCGGCCGGCTTATGGGTGAACCGCTGCGCGGCCTGAAACGCCTCGATCGCGCCATCTATGCCGGCCTGCTGCTCGGCTACTGCGCGCTCAGGATCGGCGACAATATCCGCACCTTCGCCTTTTCTTCGCGACCCTATCACGCCGC
>CBIHPL010000347.1:0-4487 GCA_966212005.1 uncultured Asticcacaulis sp. | reverse complement strand
GGCGGATGTTGCCGATCGAGATCTCCTCTCTCACGACCGGCATGACCAGCACGGCGGCGCAGATTTCCGCCAAGATAAAACTGGGCATCAACATCGGCAACACGATGGAGGCCATCGGGAGCGAAACAGCCTGGGGCAATCCGCTTATCACCCAGGCACTGGTGGACAGGTACAAGGCATTGGGCTTCGACGCCATCCGCCTGCCGTGTTCATGGGATCAGTACGCGAACCAGACCACGGCGCAGATTTCAGCCACCTGGCTCGACCGCGTGAAAACTGTCGTGCAGTATTGCATCAACGCCAACCTGTATGTGGTGCTCAACATCCACTGGGACGGCGGATGGCTGGAAAAGCATATCGATTCCGCCAGCAAGGACGCCGTCAACGCAAAGCAAAAAGCCTTCTGGGAGCAGATCGCCACCCACCTGCGCGACTTCGACGAACGCCTGATCTTCGCCAGCGCGAACGAGCCTGACGCCAGTACGGCGGCGAACACCAACATCCTGGTCAGTTATCACCAGACGTTCATCGACGCCGTGCGGTCGACCGGCGGCAGAAACGCCTACCGTACGCTCATCGTCCAGTCGCCGCAAACCAACACTGAATTGGCCGTTTCGGTGTGGCCTGGCATGCCGGTCGACACGACGACGAACCGCCTGATGTTCGAAGTCCACTACTATGCCCCGTCGCAGTTCATGATCATCACCAAGGACGAGTCCTGGGGGAAGATGTTCTACTACTGGGGCAGCGGCAATCATTCGACCATCGAGCCGGACCGCAACGCGACACATAGCGAAGAGCCCTATGTCGACCAGCAGATGCTGGCGATGAAGACCAACTTCGTCGATAAAGGCATCCCGGTCATCATCGGCGAGTACGGCGCATGGCGCAAAACGCAGCCGCTGGACATGGCCAAGCACAACGCCTCTGTGGATTACTGGAACAAGTACGTCACCCAGCAGGCGCTCGCCAACGGCACCGCGCCCTTCTTCTGGGACACCGGCGGCCTCATCGACCGCACGACGCTCGCCGTCAAGGATCAGGCGATGCTCGACGCCCTGCTCATCGGTGCTGGCAAGAAATAATCCGGTCGCCACAGCTTAGGTGCGGACTTGCTGTCAGGTCCGTACGTCCGCTGCCTCGGTGAAGGTTCCACAGGGAAGCTCATTGAACTTTCGCAATTGAAAGTTCCTTTCATATACGGCAATGTTGCGCGCGGGCTGTCGTGCGTCGCATGTGGCCTTCTGTTCCCGTCAACGGCAAGCCGTCGGCTGTCGTGATGAGGCACAGTGAAAATGAAAATAAAAGGCCAAGTCGACATGTGGTTGGGCGTTCAGACAGGTGGACGAGAGATGAAACACGGTTTCGACAGTAATCGTCGCAAGCTTCTGCTGGCAGCCGGAGTGGCCCTCGTGCCGATGGGGCTCATGAGCTGCGGCGGCGGCGGCGGTGGCGGCGGTGGCGGGGGTGGCGGTGGTTCTGGCGGTGGCGGCTCGTCCTCGTCTTCTTCGTCGTCGTCCCCTGCCTCGGTGAAGCCTGCCACCATGCAGCTCGGCATTCCGATTGTCGTGGATCAGTTCGGCTACCTGCCGGCGCAAACCAAGATTGCCATCGTCCGGGATCCTCAGGGTGATACGGTTGGTACCCTGTCCGATGGCACGCCGGTTGTCAGCTTCGATGCCTCGGATTCGTTTACGCCCGGCACGGTCTACGAAGTGGTCAATGCCGCGACGAATGCTGCGGTATACAGTGCGGCTCCCGTTGCCTGGAACAGCGGGGCGACCGATACCAGTTCGGGTGACAAGGCCTGGCATTTCGATTTCAGCAGCGTTACCACGCCAGGCGAGTATTTCGTTCGCGATGCCCAGCGCAACGTGAAATCCTATACGTTCAAGATCGCCGCGGACGTCTACCTTCCTGTACTCAGGGCCGCCGTACGCTGTTTCTATTATCAACGCGCCGGCCAGGAAAAACTGGCCGTCCACGCTGGTGCCGGCTGGGCCGACGGCGCATCCCACATCGGGCCGGGTCAGGACAAGAATGCCCGCCTGTACAGCGCCAAGAGCGACGCGTCGACCGAACGCGACCTGTCGGGCGGCTGGTACGACGCCGGCGACTTCAACAAATATACCAGCTGGGCGGCTGGCTACGTAACATACCTCCTGTTCGCCTATGCGGAAAAGCCGAACGTATGGGGGGATGACTACAATATCCCGGAATCCGGCAACGGCATTCCAGACATCCTCGATGAGGCGAAATGGGGGCTCGACTGGTTGAGCCGGATGCAGGAGCCGAATGGTTCCGTCCTGTCCATTGTCGGAATGAGCCATGCCTCACCGCCGTCGGCGGCGACGGGGGCCAGCTATTATGGTCACGCTAGCACATCTGCCAACCTCAATGCTGCAGCGGCCTATGCTCTGGGCGCCAGGGTGCTGGGGGCGGTTCCGGCGCTGGCAGCCTATGCGGCTGGTCTTCGTACCCGGGCGGAAAACGCATGGGCGTGGGCTGTCGCCAATCCCGGCGTGACCTTCCGCAACAACGATTCGGCAAACGGGTCCGAAGGTCTGGGCGCCGGGCAGCAGGAAACGGACGATCGCGGCCGCCTGATGGCCAAGCTGGCCGCTGCGGTTTACCTTTACGATGTGACGGGCAATACCGCCTACCGCGCCTTCGTCGACGCGAACTACACCGAAACCAATCTGATCCGATTTGGCAATTACGCGTCGCCCTATGAAGGCGGCGTGCAGGATGCCCTTTTGCACTATGCGGGCCTTGCTGGAGCGACTTCATCGGTCGTCACGGCCATCCGCAGCAACTATCTCAATGGCGTGAACTCGGAGTGGACCCGCGGCAAGATCACGACGAAGGCAGACCCTTATATGGCCTTCCTCAACGACTACGTCTGGGGCAGCAACGCCATCAAGAGCAATATAGGTTTGTTGTTCACCGCGCTGAACGTCCACAATCTCGGCACGGCCCATACGGCCGCCGACAACCTCAACGCGGCGTCGCATTACGTCCATTATCATCATGGCGTGAACCCGCTGGGCCTGTGCTACCTGACCAATATGTCCAGCCTCGGCGCGGAAAACTCGGTCAACGAGATATTCCATTCATGGTTCTCCGACGGCTCGGCGAAATGGGACAGCGCCGCTACCTCGACCTATGGTCCGCCACCAGGCTTCATTCCGGGGGGACCTAATCAGACCCAGTGGGACTGGGACAGCCGATGCCCGTCGATCAGTGCGGCGTGCGGAACGAGCCGGCCGAAACCGCCTTATGCGCAACCGGCACAGAAATCATACAAGGACTTCAACGACGGCTGGCCGTTGAACTCGTGGCCGATCACCGAAGTCTCAAACGGCTATCAGGTCGCCTATATCCGCTTGCTGTCGAAGTTCGTCTAGGCTGCGGGAGCGACGGGCACGCCAAAACAAGCAATGAAATCAAGGGCGGTTTCCCGAACTGCCTGTATCCGCGCTCTAGGTCATGATCGAACGATACTGGGCCGCATCTTCATCAGGAAAGAACACATGGCTAATCTGACAAAACGCGCACTTCTGGGGGCGCCCCTCGTGGCGGCGCTCGGCACGGTCGCGGCCACTACTGCCACGGCGCAAACGGGGACAGACGCGGCGTGTAAAGCGGAAACACCCGTGCAGTACGATTTGCCGATGGCGGGCGGGCCGTTCAAGCCTACACCGGAATCGCTCAAGACGTATCAGACGCCCGACTGGTTTCGCGACGCCAAGTTCGGCATCTGGTCGCACTGGGGACCTCAGGCCGTGCCGCGCATGGGGGACTGGTATGCCCGGAACATGTACTCTCCTGGACATCCGCATAATACGCACCACGTGAAGACCTACGGCCATCCGTCAAAGTTCGGCTACAAGGATATTATCCCCCTGTGGAAGGCTGAAAGATTCGATCCCGAAGCCCTTATGGAACGGTATGCAGCTGCCGGAGCCAAATACTTTGTCAGCATGGGTGTGCACCACGACAATTTCGACCTGTGGAATTCGAAGCACCACAGATGGAATGCCGTCGCCATGGGGCCGAAGCGGGATATCGTCGGCGCCTGGAGGGACGCGGCCCGCAAGCGCGGCCTGCGGTTCGGCGTATCCGAGCATCTCGGCGCCAGCCACAACTGGTTCTACACCAGCCATCTCTTTAACCAGTTCTGGCCGGACATGGGGGTCAATTACGATGGCGCCGACCCCAAGAACGCTGATCTCTACCACCCTGAGCACAACGAACCCTATCGTGGGGGCGCCGACACCTGGTACACCAAGGATCCGAAGTTCCATCAGATCTGGTATAACCGGATCAAGGACCTGGTCGACAGCTATGAACCGGACCTGCTCTATTCGGATGGCGGCCTGCCGTTCGGAGTCGTCGGCCGCAGCCTGGTCGCCCACATGTACAACAAGAGCGTCGCCAGGTCGGGGCGCAATGAAATCGTCTACAACGGCAAGGACTTCGGCTCC
>CBIHPL010000346.1:0-4494 GCA_966212005.1 uncultured Asticcacaulis sp. | reverse complement strand
CGCCGGGCGTCGGCCTGATCAGCCCGCCGCCGCACCACGACATCTACTCGATCGAAGACCTGGCGCAGCTCATCTACGACCTGAAGCAGATCAACCCGACCGCCCGCGTCACCGTCAAGCTGGTGTCGCAGTCGGGCATCGGCGCGGTCGCCGCCGGGGTCGCCAAGGCCAAGGCCGACGCCATCCTGGTGTCGGGTCAGGTCGGCGGCACGGGCGCTTCGCCGCTGTCGTCGATCAAGTTCGCCGGCCTGCCGTTCGAGCTGGGTCTGTCGGAAGCCCACCAGGTGCTGACGCTCAACAACCTGCGCGGCCAGATCCGTCTGCGCGCGGACGGCGGCATGCGCACCGGCCGCGACATCGTCGTGGCGGCGCTGCTGGGCGCCGAAGAGTTCGGCATCGGTACGGCGTCTCTGGTCGCCATCGGGTGTCTGATGGTCCGTCAGTGCCAGTCGAACACCTGCCCGGTCGGTGTCTGCGTCCAGGACGAACGCCTGCGCGCCAAGTTCACTGGCACGCCGGAAAAGGTCATCAACCTCTTCACCTTCATTGCCACCGAAGTGCGTGAAATCCTGGCGAGCCTGGGCCTGCGCACGCTTCAGGAGGCGGTCGGCCGCACCGATCTGCTGCAGCAGATCTCGCGCGGTGGCATCCACCTCGACGACCTCGACCTCAACCCGCTGCTGGTGAAGGTCGAGATGGACGAGAGCGCCATCATCACCCCGCCGACCGAGCGCAATGCCGTGGCTGATACGCTGGACGCCAAAATCGTCCAGGACGCGGCTTACGTGCTTCAGCGCAAGGAAAAGATGACCCTGACCTACGATGTGCGCAACACCATGCGCGCCATCGGTACGCGGACCTCGTCGCATCTCGTGCGCCAGTTCGGCAATACGCTGGACGAAGGTCACCTGACCCTGGAACTGCGCGGCTCGGCCGGCCAGTCGCTGGGTGCGTTCGCCGTCAAGGGTCTGACGATCAACCTGATCGGCGAAGCCAACGACTATGTCGGCAAGGGCCTGTCGGGCGCGACCATCATTGTCCGTCCCAAGGTCTGGCACGAAGGCCAGGCTTTGGCCGGTAACACCATCCTGTACGGTGCGACCTCGGGCAAGCTGTTCGTCGCCGGTTCGGTGGGCGAGCGTTTCGCCGTCCGCAACTCCGGTGCCACGACGATCGTCGAAGGGGTTGGCGCCCACGGCTGCGAATACATGACCGGCGGCAAGGTCGTTATCCTGGGTAAGGTCGGCCAGAACTTCGGCGCCGGCATGACCGGCGGCGTCGCCTATGTCTACGATCCGGATGCCGCTCTGGCCTCATGCGTCAACGCCGAGGGCATCACGCTGCGGTCGGTCCCGGACGCCAATGTGGCGGGCCTCAAGGCGCTCATTACCGAGCACTATGAGAAGACCCTGTCGCCCAAGGCCAAGACCCTTCTGGACGACTGGGACAACAGCCTGAAGGCGTTTGTCGAGATCATGCCGAATGAGATATTGGCGATCCAGCAAAAGCAGCAAGCTAAAATAGCGTAACGGGAAAGCGGATCTTCGGATCCGCTTTTTTGTTGCCGGACAACCGTGATCACTTTCTGCGGCAATCCATATTGCTATCCCGGTGACGCCACGTCATGATTGTGGCGGAGGTGTGAGATGGGCTTGCCGCTTAGCCAGGATCTGATCTACGAAGCCATTCTCGACGATGAGGCGTTCGCGGAGTTGCCGCAGGCCCTGGCCAGCGCCGCAGGTGGCCGATCGGCGCTGCTGCACTGGCGGCACATCCATGGCGGCGATGAGGTTCTGGTCCACAGCCGCTATTTCAGCGATGAGATCATGCAGGCCTATGCCGATCACTTCGCCGGCGACGACCTCTGGATGAATAGCGGCCTGGCCTCAGGTATCCGCAATCAGGCCATCGCCATGAATACGCTTGTGGCCGACGACGTCTTCGCTCGCAGCGTCATGTACAATGAGTTCATCCGTCCGATGGACGATGATACCTTTCGCTGTCTGGGTATTATCTTCGACACGCCGTTCGGCATAGGCGCGCTCGGCATTCAGCGCGGACGCCATCATGACGTTTTCGACGCGGACGCCGTGGCACAGATCAATCATCACAGCACGGCGCTCAGGCGAATGATGGCGGTACGCGGCGAATTGATGGCAGCGCGCGCCGATCGTAATGCCGCCCGCAGCAGTTTCGACAGCCTGGAGCTGGCGATTCTCCAGGTCGACGGAAATGGCAAGTTGCTGGATAACAATGCCCGCGCCGACGAGCTGTTGAAAGGGCACGCAGGACTGCGTCAGGTACGAGGTCACGTGCGGGCCTCGGGCAATGACGCCGAGCCGCTGCGGCGAGCTATAGCCCTGGCAACCGATTCCTCTTCGCCGGAGGCTTCCGTGCTGTCAATCGGGGAGGTGCCGCTCAGTGTAACGGTGTCTCCGCTGGTGGTCCCGGGCGCCAGGCGGCGGGCCCTGATCATGGTCAAGCGGCCGTTTGGACGGCAGCGCGATCTTGACCGGCACCTGATGCAATTGTTTGGCTTGTCGCAGGCGGAGGCGCAGGTCAGCATCAGTCTGGCCGAAGGCCTGAGTCCCGCTGACATTGCTGAAAAGCGGAGGGTCGCCGAGGGTACGGTGCGGGTGCAGGTCAAGACCATCATGGCCAAGCTTGGATGCCGGCGGCAGACGCAGATCGCCGCGGCCGTGCTGTCCTTGCCGCCGTTGCGCCTGGCTTGAGTGCCGATAGTGAGAACAGGCAAAAAAGGCGGCCCCGGGAGAGACCGCCTTCTTCTTTCAGGCCGCAGCATCGGAATAGACGCGCGGACCGAACCAGGAAGCTTTTTTCGTAAAGGGTCGCGCGCCGGTCGTCATATCCCATATGGGATAAACGCCGCACTTTTTACTGCAATCTTACCTTGCGCGCCCTGTAGTTCAGTGTGACGCGATAGTCCTTGAGAAACATGGCGCCCAGGGCCGCCTGTGACTTCAGTGGAGACGTACCGAAAGCGCCGTAGACCGTCGACGGTTTGTTTCGGCGGATCGCACCTACGACGAGGTCGGGCGCCACGCCGACATGAACCGTTTGCGCGCCGGCATAGCCGTAGCTCGTGCGGGGTTTGCCGGCTTCGGCATAGGCTTGCAATCCGGCTTTGCGGACTCCGGCGGGCGTAACAAGCAGCTCATACATGCCGCCGCTGTCGATCAGGGCCGTCATGCGGTGCCCGCCTACGCTCACCGGAACGGTCGGAATGTTGAAATCCTCGCCCATGGGAAGGTCGCACCCACAGGGTTCCAGGCGAGATGTGAACCAGACGCGGTTTCGCGGATAGTCGATGACGAGGATGCGCCCTGCCAGAAAGCTGTGGCCCAGCACGCCGGCGATCGGCTTGCCGTCCGGCCCTGTCATTCCGTCCAGCCGGCTGGCGGCAAAGTCGATACGCCGCGTGCCGGCGCCGGCCGTTACATCGGCCCGGGTGTTGAAGAACTCGACCGGTTTGTGGCCGATGCCTGTGCCCCAGCCTGCAGCCTTTTCCAGCTTGAGGCCCAGGCTGCGGGCATAGTCGAGGCTGATGGCCGACGGGGACGTGCCGTTGTCGAGGTTCATCCATACCGGCGGGGCGCCGTTGACCGAAACCTTGAGATAGACCAGGCCGTCGCGAAAGACGGCGGGTAAATCCACGTCCTGCGCCCGGCCGGACGTAGGCGTACAGGCAGACAGAAGGAGCACCGCCATGAGAACGGACAGAAGGTGTTTCATGTCTTTAGGCTAGCCAGCCTCCATGCAAGGGAACAATAGGGAGACTACATTGGCAGCGAGGGCTAATGATCGCATCCTTATCCGGCAGCGTACATGTTCACGGTCATGAATTTGGAGCCCTGCCATGAAGCCGCGTGATTTCGCCATTCCCGTCGCCCTGTTGTCCATCGCCGCCGTGGCGGTAACCGCAAACATCGCCACCGCCATGCCGGTCGGCAACAGATCTGTGCCGCAGCCGGCCAAGCCGGTCGATCTCAAACAGTATCTCGGCAAGTGGTACGAATTAGGGCGCTTTGAGAACCGGTTCGAGAAGGGCTGCGACGGCGTCACTGCCGAATACAGCCTGGCCGAAGACGGGCAGGTCAATATCCTCAACACCTGCGGCCAACGCGACGGCAAGCCTGGCAAGGCGTCGGAAGGCAAGGCCAAGGTCGTGCCCGACAGCAATAACGCGAAACTGAAGGTGTCGTTCTTCGGCCCCTTCTATTTCGGCGACTACTGGGTGCTGGATCACGCCGACGATTATAGCTGGTCTATCGTGGGCGAACCGTCAGGCAAGTATCTGTGGATTCTGAGCCGTAATGCTCATCCGTCGCAGGGCTTCCGCGATGAGCTGGTCAAGCGGGTGGCCGAGCTTGGTTATGACACCAAGCTGATCCGCGAGACGAAGCACTAACTCTGGAGGTATCCCCCTTGTCTGTTGGATTTGTGAGATAGTTTTAGCGGGCGAGACCCCGTCGC
>CBIHPL010000345.1:0-4502 GCA_966212005.1 uncultured Asticcacaulis sp. | reverse complement strand
GCTGGTGCGGCCGCACGCCCCCAACCGCTGGGCGGCGCTGGGCGGCGCCGTCGCCTTGAGCCTGCTGCCCATGCTGACCTACCGCATGCGCCACGACACACTGGTGGCGCAGTGGCTGGTGCTGTGGAGCCTGCACATCTTCATCAATGTTAAGGGCGAAACCCGCAAGACGATCCACTGGGCGGCGCTGCTGGGGCTGAGCGGCCTGATCCACCCCTATCTCCTGTTCATGGTGGCGGCCATCTGGGGCGGCGACGTCCTGCGCAGCTTCTGGCCGGCGGCGCGCGCGCTCGACCGCAAGGCGCTGCTTGATGTCACCTGGCGTGCACTTGTCGTCCTTGCCTTTCCCCTTGTTACGCTCGGCATCGGCGGCGCCTATGTCAAGGGCATGAGCCCCGGCGCTTTCGGCTACGGTTATTACTCCTTCCCGCTCGACGGCTGGATCAATCCGGTTCGCGACGACTTCTCCCAGATCCTCAAGGCCTGGCCGCTGGACGGCGGACAATATTTCGAAGGCTATCAGTATCTCGGCTTCGGCCTGATCGTCCTGGTCGTCGCCGCGGTCGTGCTCTACGTCGCGACGCCCGAGGCGAAACAATCGCGCGCCTTGTTCAGCAGCCTGAAATACCTTACCCTGCCTTTCATCGCCCTGTTCCTGATCGCCGTATCGAACCATGCTCAGTTTTATGGCTACACGGTCTGGCACTTCGATCTTCCGCAGTGGCTCAGCCGGCCGGCAGCCGTCCTGCGCGCCTCAGGGCGCCTGGTCTGGCCGATCACCTACTGTCTGATCCTCGCCGCGCTGGTGGTGCTGTTCAAAAGCCGCCCCCGGCTGGTCGGCATCATCCTGCCGGCCGTCCTGGTCATCCAGGCCTACGACATTTCCGGCCTCGCCAAGGCGATGCGCAAGGCGACATCGCTGGCAACCGGCGGCAAAACCTATTTCGTGACACCTAACCCCGTGTGGGACGAACTGGTCACGCATTCCAAGGGCGTCGACTTCTATCCGCCCCAGGTCCAGATGAACGATCGCCTGTTCTATGAGCTGACCTGGCGGGCGACGTCGCAGGCCAAGCCGGTCAACACCATGTATGCGGCGCGGCAGAACCTGATCCAGCTGACGCACGAGCGCGAGGGCAAGAACGCCTTCAAGCGCGGCACGGTGCGCAACGACCGCCTGTTCGTCTTCCTAAAGCAATGCGACGTGCCACCAGCCTTGCAATCCAGGGTGCGCATGGTCGATGGCGTCTGGGTCATTCCGCCGGACAGCGCCCGGGACCTGCCTCTCGACAAGCCTGTGTGGGATCCGATCAAGACGCGCATCAAGTTCGGCTGGCTGGACCAGGGCAACTGCCTGATCGACGAAAACTGGGAGGGCCAGGAGGCTGACGGAATCTGGAGCGACGGCTCCGAAGCCGATGTCGTTGTCCCCATCCGCGCCGTTGAATTCAAAAGCGAGCCCAAGGCCCTCGATCTGAACCTGAAGGCCAGAAGCCGTGTGCCGGCCACCGTCGCCGTGCTCGTCAACGGCGCGCTGGCGACGACGCTCGAGCTCAATCACCGCGCGGAAGAGTACACAATCCCCCTGCCGGCGGCCGTGCTCGGTCAGGATACCCTGAACATTCGCTTCGTCATCACGTCTTCGGAGGAAGCCCCCGTCAAGCTGGCGGCATTGCGCAACGTCGGCGGCCGTTCGCCGGCGCCCACGGCGCCCGAGACTCCAGCGCCGTCGATCAAGCTGATAAACATGGAATTCGTCGAGCGTCCGGACCTGGACAGCGAAGCGGCCAGGAACGCCGTACGTGCCCTCAGGCGTGACAGCTAAAGCGATATGCCAAAGTGTGAAGCGGTTTTTGGCTGAATATCGCGACAAAACAAAAACCTAGAGCATGATGATAGTTCGATCTAAACGCATCATGCTCCAGAGCATGCTCCGAAAAAGTGGAAACCGGTTTTCGGGCCAGGCATGCGACCACTAGGAAAGCTACACCACGCTTCGTTTCCTTTAAAACGGAGTATGGTCTAGCCGTTCCGGACGTCGGATCGGCCGGCAAAACCACGGTAAACATCGCCTGAAATATCGCTATTTCATTTCGGGACAAATCAAACTATAAGGGCTGTCCCGCGATGTATGGTGCGCTGCGAAGTACGCCATCGCCAACGGGGACCTGCCGGCGCGCTTAAGACTTTTTGCGCATTGCCACTTGCAGGTCTTTCACTGCGCGCCTATTTGCCCTGCCGGTCGCATCCCCCTCGACCGCTTGTAGGGCTTTTGTCATTCCTCAGGGGGGCTGAAGACACTAATCGCACATGGAAAAAGTGCCGATGACCGTTGCGGGCTATAAGGTTCTCGACGAAGAATTGAAGCGTTTGAAGTCTGTCGAACGTCCTGCGGTAATCGCCGCCATTTCGGAAGCGCGCTCGCACGGCGACCTGTCCGAAAACGCCGAATATCACGCCGCCAAGGAACGCCAGGGCTGGATCGAAGGCCAGATCGCCGAGATCGAGGACAAGATCAGCCGTGCCCAGGTGATCGATGTGTCGAAACTCAGCGGCAATCAGATCAAGTTCGGCGCCACCGTCACGGTGGTCGATGAGGACACCGAGGAAGAAGGCCGCTATCAGGTGGTCGGCGACCACGAGGCCGACGTGAAGTCCGGCAAGATCTCGCTGTCGTCCCCGCTGTCGCGCGCCATGATCGGCAAGGAAGTCGGTGATGTCGTCGAGGTCGTGACTCCGGGCGGCGTCAAGGCCTACGAAATCGCCAAGGTCGAATGGATCTAACACTTCCCTCTTCCTTATAGGGGAGAGGAGACAGGGGCGTCCGGCGAAGTGTCCAAGCCGCTGACCATCTGGGCCGTGTCCGACGGCCGTGCCGGCATCGAAAGCCAGGTCCTTGGCCTGGCTGAAGCCGTTGCCCGCCAGACTCCGGCCGATATCGCGACCAGGCATATCCGCTATGCCGCGGCGTTCGACCGCTGGCCTACCCCATTGAAGATCCTGCCCGATGCCATGCTGGCGCGTGACAGCGACCGGATCGCGCCTCCCTGGCCCGATATCTGGATCGCCGCCGGCCGGGCCACCCTGCCCCATTCCCTGCGCATGCGCAGAAGGTCGGGGGGCCAGACCCTGGTCGTACAGCTTCAGGATCCGAAACTGGGCTATCACGATTTCGACCTGGTCATTGCGCCTGAGCACGACAACCTGACCCTGCCCCACGTCCTGCCGCTGCTGGGCTCGACCAACCGTATCACGCCTGAGCGCCTGGCCAGCGAATATGCGCCCTGGCGCGAACGCATCGAACCCCTTCCCTCGCCGCGCATTGCTGTGCTCATCGGGGGGCGCTCCAAGGTGTACGACCTGAGCGAAGCGCGCGCCGAGGCCTTGGCCGGACAAATCCACACAGCCGTTACCGAAGCCGGCGGCGCCCTGCTGCTCAGCCTGTCCCGCCGCACGCCGCCGGTTGCACGGGAGGTCTTCGAACGCGTCCTGTCCGACCTGCCCGGCATTATCTATTCCGGTGAAGGCCCAAACCCTTATTTCGCTTTCATGCACGCCGCCGACCATATTCTGGTGACGGAAGACTCGGTCAATATGGCGACCGAAGCCGCGGGGACGGGACGCCCCGTGCACCTGCTCGGCATGGACCGGCTGCGTCCCAGCCAGAAATTCGATATCTTCCACAAGAACCTGCGCATGCACGGCATTGCCCGGCCGTTTGCCGGCAAGCTCGACGGCTGGACCTATATACCGCTGGATGAAACGGCCCGGGCGGCGCGCCACCTCCTGAAGGTGTTCAACGACAAGCAGGCCGCCTCAGCGCATTCCTAGCGTTGAAACGCCGCGAGGCTCTTCGCCAATGGTTCAGGCGGGCAGTCCCTTGCCAAAAAACGAGTCGTTTTTTGGAATTGTGCATGACATGCACACCTGCCATCCCTATCTAATGGCCGTTAACGTTTGACGATTCCATAGGCGAGAAATGCCCAAGTCCCCAGTTGCCCCACGTTCCGTTCGCTGCGCCATCATCGGCACCGGCCCCGCCGGCTGGACCGCTGCCATTTACGCGGCGCGCGGCCTGCTGTCGCCCGTCATCTTCACCGGCCCGCAGGACGGCGGCCAGCTGACCATCACCACTGATGTCGAAAACTATCCGGGCTTTGCCGAGGTCGTGCAGGGTCCATGGCTGATGGACCAGATGAAGGCCCAGGCCGAGCACATGGGCACCGAGATCATCGCCGAGATCGTCACCAAGGCCGACCTGCAGCAACGCCCCTTCCTGCTGGAAACCGAAAGCGGGGCGCAGTACCTGGCCGAAACCGTCATCATCGCCACCGGCGCCCAGGCCAAGTGGCTGGGCCTCGAATCGGAAAAGACCTATCAGGGCTTTGGCGTCTCCGCCTGCGCGACCTGCGACGGCTTCTTCTACCGCAACAAGGTCGTAGCCGTCGTCGGCGGCGGCAATACAGCCGTCGAAGAGGCGCTGTTCCTCACCAAGTTCGCCG
>CBIHPL010000344.1:0-4510 GCA_966212005.1 uncultured Asticcacaulis sp. | reverse complement strand
ACAAGCTGCCGGAGAAGGATCGCCAGAAAACCCGCCGCATGGGCATCGGCCTGGCCCTGATCATGCGCCTGGCTTTGCTTCTGACCATCGGCTGGATCATCGGCCTCAAGGCGGAAGTGTTCAACCTGGGCATTACCGGCCCGATCGGTGAACACGGAGAGCCAATGTTCGAGACCTCGTTCTCGTGGAAGGACCTGATCCTGATCGGCGGCGGCCTGTTCCTGGTGTGGAAGGCGACCAAGGAAATCCACCACACGGTCGATACCGCGCCGACGCATGACGTCTTAGACGCCAAGAACGCCGTCATCAGCAATGCCGGCGCCGCCATCGTTCAGATCATCCTGCTGGATCTCGTCTTCTCGATCGACTCGATCCTGACCGCCGTCGGCATGACCGACCACGTGCCCGTCATGATGGTCGCCGTAATCATCGCCGTCCTCGCCATGCTGCTGGCGTCCGATCCGCTGGCCAATTTCATCGAAAAGAATCCGACGGTCGTCATGCTGGCGCTTGGCTTCCTGCTGATGATCGGCACCGTGCTGATCGCCGACGGCTTCGGCGTTCACGTGCCGAAGGGCTATATCTATGCGGCCATGGCCTTCTCGGCCTTGGTCGAAGGCCTGAACATGATGTCGCGCAGCGCCAAGGCCAAGGCCAAGTCCGAGGCGAAGGCCCGGCTGCACTGATGGATATCAGGGCGGCATGGACCCGGCTGGACACGCCCGGCGAGGACCGTTGCCGCCTGCTCTCCGTTACCGACGGATACCGTCTTGAGGGAAACGCCCGCTTCGTCGAAGCGGGCGTTTCCGTATCCATTGACTACACGGTCGATTATGCGGCCGATTGGTCGACACGTTCCGCCACGGTCAACCGCGATGGCAAGATCCGCCATATACGCCACGACAATGACTGGTTTATCGATGATGTGGCCGTGCCCGGGATCGAAGCGCTCAAGGATGTCGACTTCGGTTTTACCCCGGCGACCAATCTGGCACAGGTCAAACGGCTCGATCTGGCTATCGGTCAGGCCGCAGAGCTGCATGTTGCCTGGATGGATGCCGACCAGGCCGGGCTCGTCAGCCTGTGGCAATATTACCGGCGCACGGGCGATCTGACCTATGCCTACGAAGCACCGGAATACCAGGCGACCCTGGTGTTTTCGCCGTCCGGATTTGTCGCCAACTACCCGGATCTCTGGAAAATGACGGCGCGATAACGGCGTTTTAAGTCTGTTATGTCAAACTCATTCCGTTCGCAGAAGGCGAAGGACATGTACGTAGACAACGGTTATATCGCCAGTGCATTCGTGCGCCGGCCCTCGGCCCCGCCATTCCCGGAAGCGCCAAACCCCGCCGCCAAGATCGTGGAGCGCCCGCTTGCGCGCGGCATGTCCAACGAAAAATACGCACTTCTGAAAAAGGCCGATGATCACCGCAGGGAACTGCAGGAAAAGACGTCCAGGGCCATGGATACGCCCGGGATGCGCGTCCAGAACGAGGCCAAGACGCGTGCCCGCGAAAAGCTCAAGGCCATAGTCGAAAAGCTGAAGGTTCTGAAAAAGCTGTTCTCTGGCAACGCCAAGGAAATGGCGCGCGCGATGATGCAGGTCTTCAAGGAGCTAAAGGCCGCGCTCAAGGAATTCAAGGAGGCCGGCAAGGCGCAGATGGACGCCGTCGCCTCATCCGCCGCTTCGATCGTGCCGCCCATGACCGCGGCGTCTGCCGAGCCAACCCAACCTGAAGGTGACGTCAAGGCCGCCGAGGCTGAAGACAAGACAGCCGAAGCCGCCGCCAATACTGTCACGAACGACGAATTGATGGGCTCGATGCGCCGGTCGCTCGGTGAAGACGGCATGGAGTTCCTGAAGGAACTCAAAGGAATCCTCAAGCATATCGAAGAGAAGATGCTGGCGCCCGCGCGCATCCAGAAGGCCGCGCAAAAGCCTGATGAAGACACCGACAAGGTCTTCGAGGATATGGACAAGGAACTGAAGGACCTGCGCAAGGCCATGGCCGACATGGAGCGCGACCTCAAGAAGGACGCGCCCGAAACCGGCATGTTCCTGGATATGCGGGCTTAAAGGTGGCGGGTGAAGTCCATCGATTGATGCAGCACGCGCTTGATATCCAGCTCTGTTTCACCGCGCAGGTAGAGAATGACGTGCGAGCCACAGTTCAAACGCCAGTATCCAGGCCGGATGTAGCCACACGGCTTCCCCGGCCGCTTTGGACTTTTAGCAATTGCGGCTCTTAACTTGGCAAGATAGCTATTTGCCTGCTGCCGACCCACTGTTCCGCACTGTAAAGCCAGATGTCTTCTAAATCCGTCTGTGCGGCTGGCGACAGTACGATATTCATTCGGGAAGATGACTATGCTTTGCGTTCATACGCTCAAGGAAAGCGTCGAAATCAAACTCCGTTGATGGCCCGCTTTCCTCGCCAGCGATCAAAGCCGCGCGTAATGCATTAAGCTTGGCCTCTTCAGCCTCAAGCAAACGCAGACCCGCGCGGACAACGTCGCTTGCGGAACTGTACCGGCCTTCTGCCACCTGGGTGTCGATAAAACTGACAAAGTGATCGCCCAAGGCGAAGGACGTGTTCTTACCCATGATCGCGCTCCATTACCAAAGCTTGGTATATCACAGAAAGCTGTAGGGGTCGATATCGACGATCATGCGGATGGCGTTGGGGCGTTTGATCGCGCCCAGCCAGTGACTGAGAAAGGCCTGGAGGTCGCGGTTACGATCGGCGCGCACCAAAAACCGCTTGCGCCACTGCCCCCGCACCAGGGCCAGCGGCGCATCGGCCGGACCATAGACGTCGATGCCTTCGCTGTTCGGGATAAACAAAGCCAGTTCGCGCGCAAACCGGTTCAAAAGCGGCTGGTCACGTGCCTGCAGTATCACGGCGCCCAGACGTCCGAACGGTGGGAACTTCGCCATTTCACGTGACATCGATTCGTAGGCGTAAAAGGCCTCCCGGTCCTGCCGCGCCAGGGCCTGCATGACCGGATGTTCGGGCGAATAGGTCTGGATAATCGCCCGCCCCGGTTTGACCTTGCGGCCCGCCCGGCCGGTCGCCTGGGCCAGCAACTGGAAGGTCCGTTCCGCGGCGCGCAGATCGCCGCCCTTCAGTCCCAGATCGGCATCGACAATACCCACCAGCGTCAGGTTCGGAAAGTTGTGCCCCTTGGCCGCGGCCTGGGTGGCAATGACGATGTCGATCTCATGGTCTTCGATACGACGCACCAGATCGGCCGAGGTCGCGGCATCCGGCGTGGTGTCCGAGCTGAACACTTCAGAGCGTGCGTCGGGGAAGCGCTCCTGGACCTCCTCAAGGATACGTTCGACGCCCGGCCCGACCGAAATCAGACTGTCGAGCGCGCCGCAGTGTGGGCAGCGCGCCGGCTTCTTCATCGAAAACCCGGTCAGATGACAGACCAGCCGGCCCGACGACCGGTGTTCGACCAACCAGGAATCGGTCTTGGGCGAGGTCATCTTCTCGCCGCACGCCTTGCACAGAACGAGCGGCGCATAGCCCCGGCGGTTGAGGAACAGCATGACCTGTTCGCCGCGCTTCAGCGTCGCCAGCATGGCGCCGACCAACGAATCGGACAGCCAGCGCCCCTTGTCCGGCGCATGCGCCTTCATGTCGATCAGGGCGATGTCCGGCAATTGCGCGGTGCCGTGGCGCTGCTCCAGCCGTATCCAGGTGTAGCGACCCTTTTCGGCATTGGTCAGGGTTTCCAGCGATGGCGTCGCCGAGGCCAGGATGATCATTGCCTTGTCGAGCCGCGCGCGGAACACGGCCAGGTCGCGGGCATGATAACGCACGCCCTCTTCCTGTTTATAGGAACTGTCGTGCTCTTCGTCGACGACAATCAGGCCCAGGCGTTGATAGGGCAGAAACAGGGCCGACCGTGCGCCGACCACCAGCCGCACCTTGCCGGCGGCCACGCCTTCCCAGATGCGGCGGCGCGAACCATTGGAGATATTGGCGTGCGACTGCGCCACATCGACGCCGAAGCGCGCCTTGAGCCGGCCCATGACCGCCTGGGTCAGGGCGATTTCCGGCAGCAGGATCAGGACCTGCGCCTGGGGATCATCGCGCAGCACGTCGGCGACGGTTTCCAGATAGACTTCGGTCTTGCCCGAACCCGTGACGCCATCGAGCAATATGGGCGCGAACGCGGCCTTTCTCTGCTCATCACGCAGCAGGCTGTGCGCGGCTGCCTGGCCTTCGCTTAAGCTTGCCGGCGCAAAGTCCGGATTGGGCTGCGGCGGGTCTTCGTCGCGCATCTCGACCTTGATCAGGGCGCCGTCTTTTTCCAGCCCCGTCACGACGCCCGGCGATACGCCTGCGGCGAAGGCGAGTTCACTCAGGCCCATGGGCAGGACGGCCGTTTCCAGTACACGCTCACGCGCCCTGGTCATGCGTGAGGGCGGCTGGTCGCTGCGGACATAGCCCATCCGCACCTGACCCTTGGTTGCGCGCAGCGCCCTCAGGCAGCC
>CBIHPL010000343.1:0-4518 GCA_966212005.1 uncultured Asticcacaulis sp. | reverse complement strand
GCAGGGCCGCTTCACCACGGACGCCGAACGCGACTATACGGTCAAGGTCGATGCGACCGGCCTGAAGCCCGGCACCGACTACGTTTATCGCTTTACCTGCAAGGGCGTGACCTCGCCCGTCGGCAGGACGCGCACCTTGCCGGAACAGACAGAAGAGCTCGTGCTGGCGTCGCCTCGTGCTCGCTCTATCCCAATGGCTATTTCAATGCCTATCGCGCCAGCGCCGACATGGATCGTCTTGATGCCGTCGTGCACCTTGGCGACTATATCTACGAATATGGCGCCGGGCCCGACGACTATGGCATGGGCAATGGCCGCACTCTGGGCCGCGCGCCAGAGCCGGTCTATGAGATCGTAAGCCTTGCCGATTATCGCACGCGCCACGCCCAGTACAAGGCCGATCCGGATCTTCAGGCCGCACATGCCCGCGCGCCGTGGATCTGCGTTTTCGACGACCATGAAATCACCAACAATCCGTGGACCGGCGGCGCCCAGAACCACAATCCGGGTGAAGGCGACTGGTGGGCGCGCAAGGCGGCGGCGCTCAAGGCCTACCGCGAATGGATGCCGATCCGCGACCCCGTACCCGGCCAGCTCTCCGAAGCCATCTACCGCAGCTTCCGCTTCGGCCAGGTCGCCGAACTGGTGATGATGGAGACGCGTTTGCTGGCGCGCACCAAACAACTGGAATTCGAGGATATCCAGGTCGTCGATGGCCAGCCCGACTATGCCGGCTTCCGTACCAGGCTGAATGATCCCACGCGCGAACTGCTGGGCGCGACACAGCGCCAGTGGCTGGGCGATACGCTGAAAGCCTCGACAGCCTCCGGCGTACGCTGGCAGATACTGGGCAGTCAGATGATCATGGCCCGTGCACCCGGTCCGGACCTGATCGGCGCGATGGGGCGCGACCGCGTCGATACGCTATTGGCCGCCCTGCCGGAAGGGCTGCGCACGCAGGTCGGCGTCATGGCAGGCCTGTTCACCAGGGATATCGCACTGCCGCTCAATCTCGACGCCTGGGACGGCTATCCCGCCGAACGCGAGCGTCTTTACGACCTGATCAAGGCCGCAGGCGCACGGACAATCGTCGTGTCGGGCGACAGCCACACAGCCTGGGCCAACGAGTTGAACGATACCGCGGACAAGCGCGTGGCGGTGGAATTCGGCGTCACCTCGATCACCAGCCCGACGCGCTATCTCGACAGCTGGCTGCCGGATCTGCAGCTGGCGCAGACCATGGCCAGCCAGAACCCGGAGATCGTCGCCGCCGATGATGGCCACAACGGCTTCCTGCGCCTGACCCTGACGAACGAAGGCGCGACCGGCGAATGGATGGCTGTCAGCACCCTCCTGTCGCGGGAGTTTACCAGCCAGGTGGTAGCAAGGTTCGACGTTACCCAGGCGAACGATACATTGGGGCTGACCGCCATCTAAAATTTAGGGATGGCAGGGATTTATGACTACGCGAAGATATCAGAATAAACGCCATGCCTAGGAACTGACTGCGGCTCATATTCCCTATGCAACCTACATCCTTTTCTAGCCTCTTAAGGTCCTCGATCGGTCCGACGTGCCGGGTAAAATGGTGTCGATGATGGGCAGAAAGCCTTCTAATTCTTTTTTGTCGATCCAACCAATTGCTTTCAAACCAAGCATTTGTTCAAAATGGGCATTTCCTTCAGACGTAACGACGAGGGGGGGCTTCTTGCTATTTGTCTGCCAATAAATAAGCGGGCTATTCTCGCAGCCCGAATTGATGCGAGCAATACGCGTTAGGCACGCAGCCTTGCTCGATTTTTGCAGCCCCATTTCGATCAGCTTATCGTAAATGTCCTCTTTGCAGGTCTTGATGTTGGGCCTGGACTTTATGAACGCATAAACAAAAAGCAAAAATTCGCCGTTCGATAAATTACGAGGCACGTTGTTGATGGTCACAACCTCGTTGGCTCGTTCACCGAACCGGGTTTCTGTTCTTGCAGGTTCCGCAGTCTCATTGGAGGGGGAAATTCGTGCGGCTTCCTTACCCTTATCTACCTTCCTTTGCAGCCGGTTGATAACAGTTTGCATGGTGGCTGGGTTTGACAGGCATGCGACGTCAATAGCCGTCTCGATCTCATCAAGGGCCGCTAATACTATTGCGACGGCGTCGTCTGGATTACTATCCCGCGCCAAACCACAGTCCCCCAAAATTTTACATTTTGTTAACCGCACCTCCCGTATTGAAAGGTGAGTTGAAGGCAATTTGTATCGGGAAACGGGTTCGCACGGAGGCGAACTCTACCTTACACAGCTTAGCAGCCCGCCAACTGAAGCGTACACTACTACACATAACAATACTCTGCCAACTGATGATTCTTTTGGTGGAGCGTTCGTGTGTCAACATTACATCACTGAACTATGTGTATGCACACATGGCAACGATGGAATTTAGCAAGATGTCACAGCACGTGACATTCACAAAATCACTATATCTTTCAATAATTTATTGATTAAATTGGTAGGCTGGTCCACTACATTAGAGGTTCCGGTTATGACAATTTCATCTTGGTTTCGCACGCAACTCGCTAATCAGGTTTTTCAAAATTTTGTTGTTGGCACGATCTGTACGGTTGTAACGGCAGCGGGAATGACGGCCTCAAAAGCTGCTGTTACGCTTGTCGGCGGGTGTCCCGAGCGCGTAGTTGCAGCCGTTGCGCGCGGGGAAGCAGAGCTGGTATACGGGCACACCGAAGCCGCCCAAGAAATCGTCGTTGACGTTCTGGTTCAGGAACCGAAATGTGCGTGTACGAATTCCTTGGCAGCGGCTGTTGCCGCACAACGGCTGCGCGAATTGCCTCTTGGTACAGGCGCAGACGAACGGACTGCACTAAGAAAGGTGTGCTATTTTCACGCCGACTACACGATTAAACTTAGTGTCATCGCTCCTCGCGCCGTCGGTCTGCTTACCGCCTGTGCTGCAGATGGGGCGAAGAATTTCTCCGCCCTTCCGGTCGAAAAAACAGTACTCCATGGAAAAGCTGAAGCCGCTGCTAAACAAAGGTGGTGACTGTGAGCAGTTATTGGGTTGCTCCGACACTGAGCAGTCGCGTGCGCACTAGGTGTGGTAAGCGCCCTGGCGCTGGCCGAACGGTAGACGCCTTATTTCTATCAGGCCTGGACAAGCGATTTGAGTTGGTCGACCGACACGGAAACAGCCGGCGCGAAGGCGGGGGTTCCCATATAACCGATCAGGCTGGCGATAAGGTTCTGACTGACGGGGTTGTTCGTCGTTTCGCCTTCGATCGGGAAGCCGCATACGATAATGCGGCCCTTGCCAACGGCAAGCTCGACGACCAGGCCCAGCGGACGCGCCGTAAACCAGTCATCGATAATACGCACGATCGGCTTCACGCCCGGCGGCAACAGGTCGAGGCGCAACGCCCCCGCCTTTTGCAGAGGGTACCACCATTGCCAGTTGCTGTGGCCCTCGGTCGGAAACCCGCCAAGCGCGGGATGTTCCGGATCGCAGAGAACGCCAAGGGTGGTCGGGGCCTGCTGGTTCGTCCACAACGTGTTCCAGAATATGCTGGAAAACCCGAGTTGCACCGGATGCTTGGCATGGTTGGTGACCTTGTCGCCCGTGACACCCAGCAGCACATCGCCTCCGGATTTCAGGTGATCGAGCAGGGCGCCATCGATGTGGCCCGCCAGCCTCACCTTGGAAGGCAAGTTTTTTGCCGGCGGGCGCGGGTAGATCCACAGGTCCCAGTCGTTCTCGCCCACGATGCTACCCTGCGAAGCCACCTGCACGACCAGCCGGGCAGCTGACGCGTTCGTGGACGACAGTGCCGGAGCGGCTTTCAGATCCAGGGGCTGATTGCCAAGGGGCAGCGCCACATTTGAAAAGATACCCTTGGCCAGGACCTGGCCGGAATGCGCCACGATGGACCAGGTGATCGTCGCGTCCGCAAGCGGCGCCGCTCCGAAGTTCGCCACATCCACCGCGAACGGCAGGTTTTCGCCGGAATATACGACCCGCGTCTTCAGGCGTGCGAGGGGGACGATCGGACTGCAAAAACGCCGATATTCCATCGGCGAGATATAGCCCTTGTCGTCCCAGAACGGATCCAGCACCCCGACCAGCGCGGTGCCCTGCCCCGGAAAGTCCTGCAGGCCGAGCAGTTGAAAACCACCCATGCCAGGCGTCCGCAAGGCGCTTTCGATGTCTTCCTTGTAGCAGAGCGCCTGTAATCGGCCCGACGCGTAAAGGAATTCCGGCGCCAGGTCCAGCAGTCCGCTGTCTCGCAAGCGGTCGCGGAAAATCTCGAAATTCTTCGGTTTCAGGTAGCCGGTGTATTTGCGGATCTCGGCGAGATTGGGATAGACGCACCACTGGCCGATCTCGTGGCTGATGACCGGGACGGCGTACTTGCTGACGAATGCGCGATAGTCCGTGACCGTTTCGGGCGGCTTGCTGTTGATGCGCGATTTCAGGCCTTCACCCCACCCCTGGACGCGCGGCGTCGGCGTATTGTG
>CBIHPL010000342.1:0-4525 GCA_966212005.1 uncultured Asticcacaulis sp. | reverse complement strand
ATTGCCGGCAAGAACATCGCCGAGGTCTGCGCGATGCAGGTCAGCGACCTGGCGGAATGGGTGCGGGCGATCCAGGCGCCCCAGGTCGGGCCGATGTTGCACGCCCTGTCGGCGCGTCTGGACAATCTGGTGACGATCGGGCTTGGCTATCTCAGTCTCGACCGCGAAAGCTCGACCCTGTCGGGCGGGGAAAGCCAGCGCGTCAAGATGGTGCGGCACCTGGGCTCATCTCTGACCGACATGACCTATGTCTTCGATGAACCGTCGGTCGGCCTGCACCCGCATGACGTCGGCCGGCTGGCCGGATTGATGCAGCAGCTGCGCGACAAGGGCAATACGGTCCTGATCGTCGAGCATAAGCCGGACATGATCGCCATCGCCGACCACGTTGTCGACATGGGCCCGTTTGCCGGCAGCAAGGGCGGAGAGATCGTCTATGAAGGCGACTATGCCGGGCTCCTGACCTCGGGGACCCTGACCGGCAATCACATGAAAAAACACCAGCCGATCAAGGATCAGGTGCGCAAACCCGACGGCGAGCTGCGCATCGAAAACGCCAGCCTGAACAATCTGAAAAACGTTTCGGTGTCTATCCCGAAAGGCGTGCTGACTGTCGTATCGGGTGTGGCCGGTTCAGGTAAATCGTCGCTGATCCAGGGCTGTTTGCCGAAGGCCTATCCCGACACCGTCATCATCGACCAGAACCTGGCGCGTGGTTCGCGGCGGTCGAACACAGCCACCTATACCGGAATCCTGGACGCGGTACGCAAGGCGTTCGCCAAGGCCAATAGCGTCGATGCGGCGTTGTTCTCGGCCAATTCCAAGGGCGCCTGTCCCGACTGCAACGGCCTTGGCGTGACCTACACTGACATGGCCCACCTCGATCCGGTGGCAACGGTCTGCGAAACCTGCCATGGCAAGCGTTTCCTGCCGGAGGTGCTGACGCATACCCTGCGCGGCAGGTCGATCAGCGACGTCTATGAGATGAGCGTCGCCGATGCCGTGGTCTTCTTCACCGAGCCGGCGATTGCGCGGATTTTGAAAGGGCTCGACGATGTCGGCCTTGGCTATCTGACACTTGGCCAGCCCTTGTCGACCCTGTCCGGCGGCGAGCGTCAACGGCTGAAACTGGCCGCTGAACTCGGCAAGGATGGCAATATCTACGTGTTGGACGAGCCGACGATGGGGCTGCATATGAACGATGTCGATACGCTGATCGGCCTGTTCGACCGGCTGGTCGACGCGGGTTCGTCCGTCATCGTCATCGAGCACAATCTCGACGTCATTTCGCGCGCCGACTGGGTGATCGACCTGGGCCCCGGCGCTGGCCACGACGGCGGCGCGGTCCAATACGAAGGCGTGCCGTCTGGCTTGGCAACGTGTGAAGCATCGCTGACCGGGCGGTATCTGAAGCAAAGATCTTAGAGATTGTGGGACGTCCAGCCTCCCTTCTCCCCACGGAGAGGGGAGAAGGTGGTTCGCCCTTGCGAACCGGATGAGGGGTTGGTTCCGCGCGGACAGAACCCCTCAGGCTCGCCGCCAGGCGGCTAACTCTCTCTCCTTAAAAGGGGCGAGGGGATGGATTGATGATCGGGGAAAAGCAGCAAACCTTCGTTAGCTTCTTGCAAGATCACATCACCGTTCCGGCCATACGAGACTTTGAATATCCGGCTGAGGCCGTCTGGACCAACTACCCAGAAGACAGGCGCACGCCGGGCCTTGAGGCCATTAAGCTTTCGAAAGGCATTCTTCTCCATGCTGTTCATGCCATCTTCCGAAAGTTCCTTCATCGTCGCATAGCGTTGCATCAGATCGATCAAGGTCTGAACCTCGCCGGGGGTCTTCTTTACTTCGCAGGCAATATATTCGTTGGTAGCGTCGTCACTAAGAAAGGCGGTTATGTCGAATGCCCAATCGGAAGATTGGGTGCCGAGCAGACGCTTCGGCCATGCAAACTCGAAATGCAGACGCGCCAGTGCAGCAACGGTGATGACTGGCTCCAGCCACAAAGTAATCGGTCTGACCGTTTCTGTTTTAGCGCCTTGCCAGAAGAACTGCTCGCTGGCGCGACTTCGGGCCGCGCGATATAGGCCCCGCCCCTTATGCTCAATTAGGCCAGCGTGCCATGCCTTTGTGAAGTTCGCGGCGTCTAGGTCGCTCACGCGAATGGAGGCCTTCCGGAAGCCCGTTTGGCTGTAGTCGCGCTGCGGATCGTCACAAAATTCCGGTAGTAGATGCTCGATTATGAGTTGTCTGAATTCCATGCAGATTTCACTCCCCCGCGACGTGGATGTTTCCCGCCTGATACGCCCGCGGCGTCACGCCATAATGGCTTTTGAAGCTCTGGGTAAAGCTCGACAGGGTCGCAAAGCCGATATCGAAATAGATATCCGAAGCTTTCCGCCGCTCGACCTTCAGCAGATGCGCGGCGTAATCGAGGCGGCGACGGTGCAGCCATTGCCCTGGGCTCATCCCATAGACCGCCTGAAACCGGCGCTTGAAGGTCGACAGGCTCATATGACACAGAAAGGCGAGTTCCTCCTGGCTCAGGCCGTTCTGCCACTGCGTCTCCATGACGGCCCTGAGCCGTGCATCGGGAACGGAAGCCGTCGGACCGTTGAACAGGTCAAAGACGCCGGGACCATTGCCTTCAAGGATCAGGAGCAGCAATTCTTCAAGCTTTACGCCGCGCAGCGCAGGCGAGAAGTCCGCGGGGTTGACCGGCCCATCGGCCAGGACATCGCGCAGGGCCGCCAGTTGCGGGCTGACCGAAAAGCGCACGAAGTCATCGCGCGGCCGCGCAGTCCCCGCCGGCACATTGTAACGCTTTCGGAACGCCGCCATATCGTCGTCGCCGAAGAAGACGAGGATGCTTCGATAGGGCTTGCCCGCCACGGCGATATCGGTCGACAGGCATTGGCCACGTCGAAACAACAGCCCGCTGCCGGCGGGCAGCTCCAGGCTGTGTCCGCCCTGTTGCAGGCGCTTCCGGCCGCAGACGACGAGCGATACGGCGTTGGCGGTGAAGGCGATCATTGATCGCGCCGGCGCATCCGACGCCAGGTGGCGATAGAATCGGACCGTGCAAGGGGACGTCTCGGGCCGCAGGACGTCGGGCAGAGCAATAACCCTGATGTCTGGCTCCACTTGATCCTCCGGCGACAGTTTTTGACAGGTATGCGACAGCGCTGTCACATCTGCTCGGATACAGTTTGCCCGCGCCTGCCATTTTAAGAAGACTGTATAGGGACACCGACCCGTGATCAATCGAACTCTGTTATTGATGGGCCTGGCCAGCCTGGCCGCGCCCGCGCTGCCCGTTGCCGCCCAGACATCGCGTCCGCAAATGGATCTGGAAACCGCCCGCAAGATGCAGGACGGCTGTCTGACCTTCGCCCGCGACCGTAAGCTCAAGGTGGCGGTCGCCGTCTATGATTACGCCGGCCTGCTGGTCAGCTTCGCCCTTATGGACGGCACGCCGACGGCGGTGGCCGAAGTCGCCCACTGGAAGGCGAAGTCGGCGGCGACCGTCCAGATTTCGAGCGAGGAAACCGGCAAGTGGAATATCCCCGGCGTGCCGGGCATCGCCACGGTCGGCGGTGCCGTGCCTCTGTTCGACGCATCGTGGAATGCGTTGGGCGGCATTGGCGTATCGGGCGCCTCGGTCGAAGACGATATCGCCTGCGCCAAGGCCGGCATTGCGGCATCCGGGGTGGTGCAACCCAAATAATCCGGACCTGGCCAGCCTCCCAAATGGCCGCGTACGGCCCCGCGCGTCATGCCGGGGCCGCTTTTTTATGCCGCCGTCCAGCCGTGGCCCGGACCCATACATTGCTTATTAAAGGAAAGCCCCTTACGGTAGTCTGATAACGATTACAATTTGGGATCCGTCGCCATGAAATCCATTCTGCTTTCCGCCATCCTTCTGGCGATGCCGATGGCCGCAACAGCCGCGACGCCGGTGGAAACGCATGGCGCACTCAGCGTCAAGGGCAACCGGGTCATCGACGCATCGGGCAAGCCCGTGGCCTTGGCCGGCGTCAGCTACTTCTGGTCCAATTCGGGCTGGGGACAGGATCGGTTCTACAATGCCGACAGCGTCGCAACCTTCGCCCGCGACTGGAATGTCTCGCTGGTCCGCGCGGCCATGGGGATCGATGGAAGAGGCGGGTATGCGGCCGAGCCCGATGCCAACCGCACCCGCGTCGCAACCCTGGTCGATGCCGCGATCGCCAATGGCGTCTACGTGATCATCGACTGGCATTCTCATCACGCCGAAAAGGATCGCGCGGCGGCTGTCGCCTTCTTTACCGACATGGCGAAAACGTACGGCGCCACCCCCAATGTCATCTACGAAATCTATAACGAGCCGCTAAGGGACGTCAGCTGGCCGAAAGGCGTGAAGCCCTATTCGCAGACGGTGATCGACGCCATCCGTGCCGTCGATCCCGACAACCTGATTGTTGTCGGCTCGCCCAGTTGGTCGCAGGATGCCGACGTCGCCGCCGCTGATCCGGTCAAGGGG
>CBIHPL010000341.1:0-4542 GCA_966212005.1 uncultured Asticcacaulis sp. | reverse complement strand
CGGGGTCATCTCACCGGGCTTCAGCGCCTGAAGGGCGGTTTCGACCTGCGGGTCGATATTGCCGGACACCAGCCAGCCGGCGTCGCCGCCCTGCGCCGCTGATGGCGCGTGCGAAAACTGGCGTGCCACAGCCTGGAAGGGGGCGACCTTGGCCTGCATCTGCTGATAGAGCTGCTGGGCGCCTGCCTGGGCGTTGGCCAGGCTGCCGGACTGGGCGGGGTCAAGGAAGATTTCCGCCACGTAATATTGCGGCTTCTGCCCGTCGGCGACGACCTTGTCCATGGTCGCCTCGACCTGGGCCTTGCCGACGGCGGCGTTGGAGCGGTAGCGCCCACCAACCAGCATGCTCCACCCCGTCTGGGCCTTGATCTGGTCACGCAGGGTCTGAGGCTCGATGCCCAGCTTTTTCAGTTCGGCCAGGAGTTGGGCGCCGGTCATGCCGCTCTGGCGGCCCATGCGCTCGATTTCTTCGTCGATCTCCTTGTCCTCGACCTTGACCTTCCAGCGTTCCATTTCCTGCGCCTGCAGGCGTTCCTCGACCAGCGACGTTACGGCCTGCTGCTGGAAGGACGAGTAGTTCTCCTGGGTCACCTGAACGCCGGACGTGACCATCAGGAGCAGCATGCGTTGCTTGAGGTCGTACGAGGTGATCATGTCCTTGTTGACCGACATCAGTATGCCTTCGCCCAGCGGCGGCAGTTGGGGCGCCTGATTGTCGTGACCCAGCGCCGGCGCAGAGGCCAGGGCGGCGTCACCGGTATCGGGTGTCGCTTCCTGTGCAATGGCTGGCGCCGCCAGAACCAACAGCCCGGCACAGGCCGCCGCCGTATGAAGTTTCAGCGCAGTTCGGAACGAAGACATGATCGGCATGGATGAACTAAGGACCCGGTGTTTAGCGGACATTTGCGAACTCTGAACCAGACGTTCCCAATGTGGCAAGGTTAAGGCGGAACAGTATCGAAGATTGCGGCTTACCGTTGTGTGTATACAACGTGCTTTCATTGCGCTGATAGACCAGCTCATACCAGCTGCAGTCGTCGCGGTAGATCAGGCTGACGGTCGACCGGCGCCATTGTTCTTCGACCATGTCGCGGTCGAGACGGGCGGCGACGCCCCAGTTCTTGGTGAAGAAGTGGCGGGCATAGAGCTGGAGGTTTCGGTAGTTTTCCCCGAAGCGCCGTATCTTTCCGTCAGCGTCCAGTGTCGGCTGGACCAGGACGTCGTTGAAGATATAGCGCAGCGTGGCCTGGGTCGTCGGATTGAAAACGCTCACACCAGCCTCGCCCTGGGCCAGGCGGAAACTGTCATTGTCGAGACGCAGGCGGGTATAGCCGTAGAGGCCCTTGCCGGTATCGAAGCTGGCGTCCATCACCCAGTCGGAGGATTTGCTGCCCAGGCCCGAAATGTCGTAGGCGCGCTGGATATAGCCTGCCGGCGCGGCCGTTTCGGGGACGCCGTTATAATAGCGATAGTCTTCGTAAGCGTTGGTCGCGCTGTTGAACCGCGCCTCGACCGTGTTGAGGAACTGGTTCTCGGGCTTGTTGCGGAAGATGCGGCCGACCATGCCCTGGACTTCCAGACCGGACGTGAACTGCAACTGCGAACGCAGGCCGATGCTGGCGCGCGTCCCGCCTTCATAGACGTCGAAGCCCGGCGACTTGTTGACCTGGAACAGGGTGGTGGTGTCGAATTCAAACGACTGGCTGTCTTCGGTCGGCAGGTACGGACTGGTCTGGTCTTCCGGCGACGCCGCGATCTGCGCGACCGGCTCAAGAACCGCCGTAAAGCCGTCGAACTTGCGCACCATGGGATAGCTGAAGTTGAAACCGACCGCGCCGAGATCGCGCGAGATCGACTCTTCTCGTCCGGCGGCGTCGAGGTGCGAGACGGTGTACTGATCGTGGCGATAATCGAAGAATGGCCCCCAGCGCAGGCCGCCGCGCGTCGTCATATTGCCGTACCACGACGCACCAAGACTGACACGCGATGTGTCATAGGGCGAGGGCAGGACGCCTGGCTGCTGGCAGAAGGCTGGCGCGCCGGCGCTGCTGTAGAGCTTATGCTGGAGGGCCAGGGCATTGACCGACAGGGTCAGTTGCCCGCCCAGCAGGCGCTGCCGCGGCGACCAGTAGCCCTGAACCATCGGAACGACGGCAGGGTAGAAATCGGAATTGGCCGCGATGGGATATTCGGTAACCGCCGTCGGTGCGCCCGTCACCGGGTCGATATAGCCGCCGACCGCCAGGCTCTGGAAGTTGGCGACGGAAAACTGGAGGTAGCTGGTTGGCGTCTGGCGGATCAGGTGCGCCTGATTGACCAGTTGACGGTGCTCGGCCGACCATTCGCCGATATCGTCCTCGAAGGCGTCATCGACGCTGTAGCGCTCGAAGAAATTGGCGTTGTCGTAGGGGCGGCCGTTGGCGTCCAGGAAGCTGCTCTTGTCCTTGACGTGCTGGGCGGTGAAGTTCCAGCGCCAGTCCTTGCTGATGGTGAATTCGCCATCGGCCAGCAGGTAGTCGCGCGTTTCGGATTCACCGATGCGTTCGCCGGCATTGTTGAAATAGGATTCGTTGGTGAAGCCGAAGCGCGCACGCAGCTCACCCGAATAGAAGTGCCTGCCGTACTCCAGCGCGATCAGCGGATTGACCCCGGCATTGAACTGGGGGGAAATGATCAGGTGCGAGTAGGGCGAGATCGACCACAGATAGGGCTGCTGATACGAGAAGCCGCCACGCTTGCGCGTGAACTGGATGTCAGGCTGGAGGAAGCCGGAGGCGCGTTCCAGCTCAGGATCCGGCGTCCACATGTAGGGCATGTACAAGACCGGCACGCCGCGAATCTTCAGGATGGCGTTGTTGTAATAGACCATCTTCTTGTCTTTACGCTGCGTGATCTCGCCGGCCTGGATCGACCACGACGGCTCCTGAGTCACACCATCCTTCTGACAGAGCTGGCAAGGCGTATAGATAATGTTGGTCAGCCGGGTCGTGAAGTCGTTGACCCGTTCGACGCGGCGGGCGAAAACCTTGGAGTTGTCGGTGGCGATGGCGGCGAAGTTTTCGCTGACACCGGACTGGTTCTCGTCATCGTAGGTGATGCGGTCGGAATACTGCACCGAACCGTCGGCGTTGATCGTCTGGGTATTGCCCTCGGCTGTCGTGACGCCGGTCGTCGCATTGTGCGTGACCTTGTCGGCGCGGATCAGCCGGTCGTTCTGACGCATTTCGACTTCGCCACGCGCGACGATCGTATCTTCGTCCACGCGCGACAGTTCCTTGGCTTGCACGAAGGCTGCGCCTTCGGTCAGACCGTCGGGACCTGGAATGGTGCGGGTCGCCTTGGGGGCGGCGGGAGCGGCAGCAGGAGCCTGCGCGGCGGCTGCCTGGGCCATGGCCAGTTCGAAGGCCAGTTGGGATCCGGTCGCCATGCGCGCGGGGGAAGGCTCGCGGCCTTGTGCGCCCGCAGCCGGCCCTACGCCCGCGCCTACAGCAAGGGACATCAGTCCGACACCCAGCTTGAAAGAATAGCGATTCATCACGGCCTTGTAGTTCGCAGTCACGGTTCTATAGCACAAAATCCGGCCCGGCCATCACCTGATTGGCCTGCGACCGTCGAAGCAACGAAGCTTCAGCCATCCTCGGTATAAACAAGCAATGTCATGCCGGCCAGCATGGCCAGGACGGCGGGTGACCAGCCGGCCAGTTCGACCGGGATAAGGTCCGCCATGCCCAGGCTGGAAAAGAGCTGGTTTACGAAGAAGACGACAAAGCCGAGGCTGACGCCTGATACGACCAGGGCGGTAAGGCCGCCCAGGCGCATCAGCCTGAGCGAGAAGACGGCGCCGAGCAGGGCCATGGCCGCGAACATCAGCGGCGTCGACAGGAGCTGGTGCAATTTCAGACGATAGACGGTCGTCGGCGAGCCGGCGATGGCGTTACGCTGAATAAGCGCCGGCAATTGCCAGAAAGGAACCGACTGGGTCGAGGCATAGTTGCGGAACGCGGCCTGCGCATCCAGGTTGGATGGGATGGACAGGCGTTCGTAATATTCGGGCTGCATGCCGGGTTTGGATTCGCGGGCGTTGCGCAGCAGCCAGAATCCCGGCGACAGGACGGCGGATTGCGCGTCAACACGGCTGGCAAACGCAGGCACGCCACGGGCATCGATATCGTAGGTCCAGAATGTCACCTTCTGCAAACGTCCCTCGGCCGTGGAGCCGGTCTCGGCGCGAATGACGGTCTGTTTTCGGCTGCCTCCCTGGCGGACATATATGCCACCGCGATTGACGGCTTCGGGCGCGGCCCGCTGGATGCTCCTGACCTTGCGGTCATAGTTTTCCTGAAGCTGGGAAGCGACCGGATTAAGGACGGTGATCGTCAATATGCCGACGGCGAAGGCCAGGACCGACGCCGGGGTGACGAAGCGCCAGGCCGACATGCCGGCGGCGCGCATGGCGATCAGTTCGCTGCGGCGGTTCAATCCGATAAAGGCAAAGATCGAGCCGAAAAGGAAGGCGAAAGGGAGGAGGATCAGGATCAGGCT
>CBIHPL010000340.1:0-4573 GCA_966212005.1 uncultured Asticcacaulis sp. | reverse complement strand
CATGCCGGCGCGGTGGGCGGCCTCAACCCCTTCATTGCTGTCTTCGAAGACGTGGCACAAGGCCGGCGGGACATTCAGGCGTTCGGCGGCTTTCAGGAACAGAGCCGGCGCCGGCTTGCCGACGCCCGTATCTTCAATCGTCACGACGGTATCGAAGAAGTGCAGAAGGCCGATTGTCTCAAGCGAGGCGGTGACGACATTGCGCACGCCGGCCGACGCCACGGCCAGTTTCAGCGTGCCGTGATGGCGGCGCACGAGAGTCTCTGAAAAAGGTATGGCTTTGACCGCACTCAGATGCTGCAGGAAGATCGGTGGCGTACGCGCCGCCACGTCTGCATCGTCGAACGCGACCCCGGTTTCGGTCTGCAGGGCGGCCAGCATCTGCCGGCGCGACAGTCCCAGCCGCGCCGCGTAGAAGGCTGTGGTAAATTCCACGTTGTAGGGAATAAGAGCCGATCTGAATGTGCGGTAGTGCGCCGCAAAGGTGTCGGCAAGCGTACCGTCGCAGTCGAAGATCAGGGCCTGGACGGTGTCTGCGATCATAGGAGGGGCGGGAGGAGACATGCCTGTTCCTTGCCAGCCAGCGTTTTGCCGGTCAAGCGGCTGTTGCCAAAGCGCACAAAAGAGCTTAGCGGCGTGGGGCATGTCCCTGCAAAACGCCCTGAAGATCCTGTCGAGCGGCGCCGATCGCGTGATCGAAACCTCGTGCGCCACCGTCATCCTGAAAAACGACACTGCCTATAAGCTCAAGAAGAGCGTCGATTTCGGCTTTCTTGACTTTACCTCGCCGGAAAAGCGGCGCGCGGCGCTGGAACGTGAGCTGGTGTTCAATCGCCGGACTGCGGCCGATATCTATAAAGAGGTCGGCGAGGTCGAAGGCGAGGCCGTTCTGGTAATGCGGCGGTTCGACACTTCGGCCGTTCTGGCGGAATCCAGCGCTGAACCGGATTGGTCGCCGGATATGGATCTGATGCAGGAGCTGGGTCAAAGCATTGCGCGGTTCCACGCCGCGGCCGAGGTGTGCCGTGACGAGCGGCATATGCACAATCTAAAATATGTAATTGATTCAAACGATAAAAACATCTCTCTCTTCGATGGGGCCTTGAGCGCTGCGGATATTGCGGCTTATCGCACCGAGGTCAACGACGCTTATAACGACGTCGCTTCGCTGGTTTGTCGCCGTTTTGCCGACGGACATGTGCGGCGGTGTCACGGGGACCTGCACCTGGGGAACATCCTCATCGAAGCCGGCCGGCCGGTGTTGTTCGATTGCATCGAGTTCAATGAGCGGCTGAGCTGGATAGACGTGCTCTATGACCTTGGCTTTCTGTTGATGGATCTGTGGGTGCGGGACCGCAGGACGGCGGCCAACCGGATCATGAATGCGTGGCTCGAACAGGCTGCGCGGTCCGAAGGCGAAGCCGGATTGTACGAAGGACTGCGCTTGCTGCCATTGTTCATGTCTGTACGTGCCGGCGTGCGCTGCCATGTCAGCGCCAACAACGGTGAAATTGACCAGGCGCGGATGTATCTCGACGCAGCGCGCGCCTTCCTCAAGCCGGTTGCGCCCGGTCTGACGGCGGTCGGAGGATTGTCCGGCTCGGGCAAGAGCACCTATGCGCGCGCGGTTGCGGCAGGTAAGGGCAGGGCGCCGGGCGCGGTGGTCCTGCGCAGTGACGAACTGCGGAAGAGGCTGTGGAACTGGCCGCAGTTCGAGCCGCTGCCTCGTGAAGCCTATGCCGGCGATGAAACCCGGCGAACCTATACCCACCTCTTTGCCCTGGGGCAGGTCGTGGCGCAGGCCGGCCAGGCAGTCGTCCTCGATGCCACGTTTCGCGACGCGTCCTGGCGTGACGAGGCTGAGGCCTCGGCAGCGGAAGCGGGCGTCCGGTTTAGCGGGGTCTGGCTGAATGTCGACCGTGAAATCCGGCGACAGCGGGTCAGCGCCCGCGCCCGTGACGTGTCCGACGCGACGCCTGACGTAGCGGTTGCGCAAGAAGCCGTTGAACCTGCGGCGATTTCGTGGCAAATTCTCGACCAAACAGGGGAGCAAGGGGGAGGATAGGTTCTGATCCGGGGGGATCGTGGCCATATCGAACCGTTCATTTCTCCGGCAATAAAAGAGGGTGCCCACGAACAATCGTGGCGTGCCGGTGTTCAGTAAAGTTATCGGCGTGCGGGACGCAATAACACCTTGACCGTAGATTCTTCCAAAGCCCGCAAGGGCCTGGCCTTTGCTCACATGGCCGTTATCCTGGCCGTGCTTACGGGCGTGTATTTCGTAACGGTACTCATCGCCACGCGTCTGGGGTACCTGAACGCGGACCTCGGGTTTCGGACCCTGACGCTGGGTTACGGCCCCAAGATGGCACTGGGCGTTCTTGCCGTGTCGGTTCTCTCGCTCCTGATTTCGCTGTTCATGTCACCGGGGCGGATGGCCTTCTGGGCGCTGGCGGCGGTCTTCGTCTCAGGTAGCTACGTCGCGGGCTTCTATGCCTTCCAGAAAGCCCTTAAGGCCTTTCCGCCCATCGCCGATGTCGCCACGGACTGGGACAACCCGCTGGGATTCTCAGACAAGGTGACGGCGGCGCGTGGGCCGGATGCCCTGCGAGTCGAAGATTTGCCCCGCGTCCCGCGCAATGAGTCCATGGCGTGGGGAGGAAAGACGGTAGCGGACATCAATCAGCTGACCTGTCCTTCAGCCAGGCCCGTCTTCAACAAGGTGCTGACGGATACTCAGATTGCCGGCCTGCTCAAGGCGGAAAAATATACGGTGGTCAGCCAGACGCCGCAACAGGTCGAAGCGACGCATACGGATGGCCTTTATGGTTTCCAGTCGGATGTCGTCGTGCGGATGCAGAATCACCGCATCGATATTCGCTCCGTCGGCCGTTATGACATCCCCGACCTGGGAGACAACTGCCGTCGTGTTTCCCGGCTTGTGAAACTGATCAAGGCGATGTGAGGCCCCCTGGCACACCACTTGCTTTCGCTCGCCTTGCTAAGGCAGGGAGTTGTGAAATGGCATCCGGAGTTCTTATATTTGTTTCAAAACGTTCGGCACGGGTCGCGGCGGCGGTTCTAAGTCTCGTCCTGATACATGTCATCATGGCCAGTTGCACGCCTGAGCCGGTGTCTCCACTGGCCGCAGTTCGCGTTATTGTTGAATAAGAACGCCGCGTTTTGCGGTCATCGCCAAAGAAAATTTCGTGATCACAATTTGTTTCGCGGCTTTTTTTAAAGGCTGGGTCTTGTGAAAATGGTTGAAATTTGACCGAATTCCATATTTTTTCGAGAAAATTTCCGAGAACAGCAACGACAGAATTTTTTACATATCAGCGATAATAGGGTTATTTTCACCCCGTTATGCGAACGTTGGTTTTTAAAATAGTAATCGGATTTTTATAAATTTTTTATAACAATGCGTTGCGCTGTAGCAGGAAAATTTACGGGCAAAAAAAGCCTTGTAAAATCCGGCCTTTCCCTAGGGGAAGGTTGCTTCTGTGACTTTATTGAAACAGGTTTCAATTGATATGGACAAATCCGTGACGTGCGATTGACGGATTTACGACAGCACGATTTAACTTCATTAACAGCGTGTAATGCTGGACTGCGGCGGGTGCGCCTACACCCTCTAATGTAACCCGGAGAAACAAGAGTGAAAAAACTTACTTTGCGAAGTGGCCTGCTGGCCACGACGACAATCTGCAATGCGGTTTTCCCCGTGCTTGCCGGCACCGCCGTGCTGGCCGGCGCCGCATTGCTGATGCCGTCGGGCGCCTACGCCCAGGACTTGACCAGCGGTACGCTGGTCGGCAACGTCAAGACTGAACGCGGCGCCGCCGCTGCCGGTGCGACGGTTACAATTGTTGGCGCCAACAATGGCGTTTCGCAAACGGTAACGGCCGATGGTGCCGGCCGTTTCCAGATATCGCAGATTCCGGTCGGCTCGTACAACGTGACCATCACGGGTACGGATGGCACCAAGTCGACCGACACCGTCACGGTTACCCTGGGTTCGGTTTCGAATTACGACTTTACTCTTGCTGCCGCTGCGCCTGCGCAAACGGGCGAAGTCGTCGTGCGTGGCAAGGCCCGCCGTAACCTCGACTTCGACCGCACCACCACCGGCGCGGTCCTCGACGTTCAGACTGTTGCCTCGCGGATTCCAGTTGGCCGCAGCATCGAAGCCCTCGCTGATCTGGTTCCGGGTATTTCGGTCAACGACGTCTTCGGTCCCCCGTCGATCTCCGGTTCGTCGCCGGCTGAAAACATCTATTACGTCAACGGCATGAACGTCACGAACTTCCGTACGTTTGTCGGTGCCACGACCATTCCGTTCGACTTTTATGAGCAGGTCGAAGTCAAGACCGGCGGCTATCAGGCTGAATTCGGCCGTTCGACCGGCGGTGCCTTCATCGCTACAACACGTTCGGGTTCGAATGACTTCCATGGCGGTTTGAGCGTCTTCTATACGCCAAATGGTCTAGCTGGTAAGACCCCGATAGCGGCCACGGACGAGAATAGCGATCCCAAGAGCTATAATCGTGTTCGCGATGGCATCGATCAAAAG
>CBIHPL010000339.1:0-4581 GCA_966212005.1 uncultured Asticcacaulis sp. | reverse complement strand
TGAACATGCCCGAAGTCGCGCCGTGCGCCAGCGCCAGGTCGCCGCAGACGCTGGCCATGATGTCGAGGAAGGCTTCGACCGTATAACGGCTGCCCGTGGCGTCCTCGCCCTCCAGGTGGGTGATCTGGGCGGGCGTCAGGTTTTCCGTACCTTCGCCCCGGATCGAGCAGATCGCCTGATAGAGGTTGACCAGCCCCGGGCCCGACAGCAGCATTTCGACGGTGACGCGACCAAACTTCTTGCGCAGGAAGCGCTGGATTTCGGCCTCATAGTCGTTGACCGGGGCCCAGCTGATGTGACCGCTTTCGGTCGACAGGCAGTAGGGACCGTAAGGACCGCCGACCAGCACCGAGGCGCCGAAGCCTGTCCCCGCCCCCATGACGGCGTGGACATTGCCAAAGCCCTGCGTCACCGGCCCGATCGTCTTGACGTCCTGGTCAGCCAGGTGCGGCAGCGCATAGGCCAGCCCGGCATAGTCATTGATCAGGCGCGCCTTTGGGGCGCCCACGGATTCGGCCAGCAGCCGCTCCTCGATGACCCAGCTGAGGTTCGTGAACTTGATACGGCCATCCTTGACAGGACCAGCCACGGCGACACAGGCATAGTCGAGCGCCGGACGGCCGCCGATCATGTCGAAATAGGCTTTGAGCGCATGATACACGTCCGGATAGTCACCGCATTCCAGCGACTTGAAACTGGACAATGTCGTCTTGCCGTCCGTCCGTTCGGCAACGGCGAAACGCGCATTGGTGCCGCCGATGTCGCCGACCAGACCGCGCAGCGGGCGGCCGGAAATTCCTGATTGAGCTGTCATTACCTTACCAAAAGACCGCACCGCCCGCGTCGGCTGGCCCCACGACGCGTCGCATATGTGCAAAAAGTTCCCGACCCACGCCGTCGGCTTCTCTTGGCCGTTCAGCGTTTTGTCTTTGAGCAAACTCGGCGGCATCACCGAGGTAGTCCACAGTTCCCGCAACGCAGTCGACCCGAATGAGGTCGCCTGTCCGCAGTTTCGCGATCGGCCCGCCATCCACCGCTTCCGGTGTCAGGTGAATCGCCGCGGTCACCTTGCCAGACGCACCCGACATGCGGCCGTCCGAAACCAGTGCCACCTTGCGCCCCTGATCGAGGATCGACGACAGCGACGGCGTCAGCGAATGCAGTTCCGGCATCCCGTTGGCTTTTGGCCCCTGGAAACGGACCACGCAAACGAAATCGCCTTCCGGCAGCTGTTTGGCCTTGAAGGCCGCCAGGAAATCGTCCTGGTCGTCGAATACCACACAGGGACCTTCGACGATCTGGTGCTCCGGCTTGACCGCCGAGGTCTTGGTGACCGAGCGGCCGAGATTACCTTTCAGTTCGCGCAAGCCGCCTTCGGGCTGGAACGGATTGGACAGCGGACGGACGACGGCCTCGTCGAGGCTGTGTTCCGGCACCGGACGCCAGGTGAGCGCGCCCTCATCGAGGAAGGGCTCGGTGGCGTACTGGCTGAGACCGTGGCCCCAGATGGTGTCGACGTCTTCGTGCAGCAGGCCGCCCGACAAAAGCTCGCGGATGACGAAGCCGACGCCGCCGGCGGCGTGGAAGTGGTTCACATCGGCCGAACCGTTGGGATAGACGCGCGCCAGCAAAGGGACTACGCGCGACAGCTGGTCCATGTCTTCCCAGGTCAGGATGACGCCGGCGGCTCGCGCCATGGCCGGCAGGTGCAGGGTGTGGTTGGTCGAACCACCGGTGGCCAGCAGGCCGACAGCGGCGTTAATGAACGCCTTTTCCGTCAGGACGTCGGCCAGACGCTTCGGATCCTTGCCATTCTCGGCGGTCCTGGCTGCGCGCTCGGTGGCGGCAGCGGTCAGAGCCTCGCGCAGCGGCGTGTTGGGATGGACGAAGGCCGCGCCCGGCACGTGCAGCCCCATCATTTCCATCATCATCTGGTTGGAATTGGCCGTGCCGTAGAAGGTGCAGGTGCCGGCGGCATGGTAGGAGGCCATTTCGGCGGCCAAAAGCGCATCGCGGCCGACTTCACCCAGCGCATAAAGCGTTCTGATCTTGGCTTTTTCCGGGTTCGGAAGACCTGAAGACATCGGACCGCCCGGCACGAAGATAACCGGCAGGTGCGCGAACGACAGGGCGCCGATGACAAGGCCCGGCACGATCTTGTCGCAGATGCCCAGCATCAGGGCGGCATCGAACGCGTCATGGCTGAGCGCAATGGCCGTGCCCATGGCAATAACGTCGCGCGAAAACAGCGACAGCTCCATACCCGGACGGCCTTGGGTGACGCCATCGCACATGGCCGGTACGCCGCCGGCGACCTGGACCGTCGCGCCGACCTTGCGGGCAGCAACGCGGATCTTGTCCGGATAGTCGTGGTAGGGTTGATGGGCCGACAGCATGTCGTTGTACGAGGTTACAACGCCGATATTTGGCACGGCATCCAGCGCCTGCTGCAGCTTGTCCGTATCCGAAGACGCCGCCACAACGTGGGCGTAGTTGGCGCAGCTGAGCTTCTTGCGGCGCGGCTCGTCCGACTTGTAGCGGTCGGTGCGGCTCATGAATTCGGCCCGCAGATCGCGCGAGCGTTCGATGACGCGCTGGGTGACTTCGGCGAGAACGGGATGCAGAGTGGTCATGATAATGCCTCAGGGCGCCCAGACGAATTCGACGTCGACCGGGCACTGGGCCAGGAAGGCGCCGATGGGCGTGGTATAGGGATCGGTCGACAGGACGGCGGATTTCAGCACGTCCAGCTTGGTCTGGCCGGTGATGTAGAACAGGACGCGGCGCGAATGGTTGATGGCCGGCACTGTCAGGGTGATGCGCGGCAGCTTGGGTTCCAGTTCGGAGACCGATGCCGAAACCGGCAGGACCAGGGCATCGGTGTTGTAGACAACGCCATTGATGGCATGGCCCGGGAAGATCGACGCATAGTGTGCGTCCGGCCCCATGCCCATAAGCGCGAAATCGAACACCGGGGGCTCACCGCCGCCCAGTTCGCGCAGTTTCGCCTCGGCCTTGGCGGCGCAGGCATACTGGTCGTCAATGTCCTGGATAAGCGAGGTCAGGTCCATCCCGCCCTGCCCGACGACACTGTTCAGCGCCTCACGCATCATGCGCGTGTTGGAGGCGGCGTCATCGGTCGGCACGAAACGCTCATCGACCTGAAACAGCTTGACCTTGTCCCAGTCGATATCCTCGGTCACCAGCTTTTCATAGATCGGCTTTGGCGTGGTGCCGCCACAGCCGAGCCAGATGGCCTTGCCGCGCTGGGCTATGGCGTCCCGCAGGGATCTGGCGATGTTTGGCGCGATCCACGCCCCGGCTTCCGCCGCGCTGTCGAAACAACGCACCGCGACGGGCCCCTTGGCGCCGTCGAAGGTGATCATGTGGCCCTGCCCGTCCACCGTCAATCGTTCCAGGTGCGGCCGTCACGGTCGAGCAGCGTATAGGCGCTGACCGGGCCGTAGGTGCCGGCGGGATAGGTTTGCGGCTTGGGATAGGACTGCTTCCACGCTTCGGATATGCCGTCGACCCATGCCCAGGCGGCCTCGACCTCGTCGCGGCGGACGAACTGGGCGTTGTTGCCATTCAGGGCATCCAGGATCAGGCGCTCATAGGCGATGCGGCGGCGCGACGGCTTATTGCCGTTCCCGTCGAAGGCCGTGATCAGCGACAGGCTGAGGTCGAGCGATTGCAGGTGCATGCCTTCGGCAGTCAGGCCCGGCGACTTGTTCATGATCGACAGCTTGATGTCTTCATCGGGCTGCAGGCGGATAGTCAGGCGGTTGGCCTTGTCCTCGCCGCCAAAGATCGAGTGCGGCAACGCCTTGAACTGGATGACGATTTCAGTGGCGCGAGACGGCAGGCACTTGCCGGTCCGCAGATAAAAGGGCGTGCCGGCCCAGCGCCAGTTCTGAATTTCGGCCTTGACCGCCACATAGGTTTCGGTGCCCGACGGCGATCCTTTTTCGGCTTCGTAGCCCCGGATGGCGCCGCCGTCGGCGAAACCCGGGCCATACTGGCCGCGCGCCGTCACCTGCGTAACATTCGAGGCGTCGATGGGCTTCAGCGAGCGCAGCACCTTGACCTTCTCGTCGCGCAGCGCGTCGGAGGACAGGCCGGCCGGCGGCTCCATGGCCGTAAGGCACAGGAGCTGCAGCAGGTGGTTCTGCAGCATGTCGCGCAAGGCGCCGTATTCGTCGTAATAGCCCAGGCGCTCACCCGTTCCGACGGTTTCGGCAATGGTGATCTGGACGTGGTCGATCGACTGGGCGTTCCACAGCGGCTCGAACACCGTATTGCCGAAGCGCAGCGCGATCAGGTTCTGGACGGTTTCCTTGCCCAGATAGTGGTCGATGCGGAAGGTGCGGTCTTCGGAGAAGGCATGGGCGACCGAGTCGTTGATGATCTTAGACGTGGCCAGGTCACGGCCGATCGGCTTTTCGATCACGACGCGGTTCGGCGCCTTGTTCAGGCCCGCGCGCTCGATGTGCTCGCAGATCGGCTTGAACAGGGTCGGCGACACCGACAGGAAGTAGACGATGTCGAGCGCGTCGACATTCCCCAGCTCGGCCTTCAGCT
>CBIHPL010000338.1:0-4582 GCA_966212005.1 uncultured Asticcacaulis sp. | reverse complement strand
CGTATCATCCGCGGAGAATATCGACGGCACCATCGTGCTTAAGGTCGGCAATACCCGCGTGCCGATGTCCGCCATCACCAAGGTCTCTTAACTTAAGTTTTTGTTTTGCCGCGATATTTGGCCGAAATCCGCTTGACGCTTTTCGGCATGTCGCTCCAGTCTTCCAGAAGGAAACCGTAATGAGCATCAACAGCGCCATGCAAACCGGAGTGACCGGTCTCGCTGCAAACTCGGCCGCTCTGACAACCATCTCCAACAACATCGCCAACGTCAATACGACGGCGTACAAGCGCACCTCGACCAACTTCCAGAGCATCGTCACCGGTTCGACGACCAACACCCACTTCAACAGCGGCGGCGTCAACGCGGTGTTTCGCAATAACATCTCGACGCCCGGCGAACTTGCGGCGACCAATTCCAGCCTCGATCTCGGCATCGACGGACAGGGCTTCTTCGTCGTATCGGGATCGTCAGAAGACGATGCCGCCATGCGCAACGTCCTGTTCACACGCGACGGATCATTCGCGGCGGACAAGACCGGCAAGCTCAAGAACGCGGCCGGTTTCTATCTTCAGGGCTGGCCGGTCAATGCCGACGGCTCGGTGTCATCGGATTCCTCCGACCTGACGAAGCTGCAGCCGATCAATATCTCGAACATCGGTGGTACCGCCGAGGCGACCACCCAGGTGGCGATCAACGGCAACCTGCGCTCGAGCCAGCCGGTGTCAACCGCCGTAACGTCCGGCAGTTATGATCCGACCGATCCGACGGCGTCCATGTCCGTCTACGATCCTTCATCGGGTTCATCGCCAGGCACGCGTCCGGATTTTGAAATCTCCGTCCCGATGTCGGACTCCAAGGGGGGGCAGCAATCGGTCACCATGTCGCTGCTCAAGACCGGCGCCAATACATGGGCCTATGAAATCTGGTCGCCGAACATCGCCGACGCCGCGGGCGACACCATCGCCACCGGCGGCCTGGGTCAGATCGCGCGCGGCACCCTGGCCTTTACCACTTCGGGTGAGTTCGACGAAGCCAACTCGACCAGCGTCAACCTGACGACCGGGGTGGCGGGGGCATTTTCGCCCGATCTGGTCATCGGCGCGTCGGCGGCATCGACCACTCCGCATTGGGACGCGAGCCTTGGGGTTGCCGGCCAAACCGTCACCATGGCCTTTTCCGGCGCCAAATCGGGCCTGACGCAATATGACGACGACTCGGTGACCCAGTCAGTGACCTCGAACGGTACGGCCTTCGGCAACCTGTCGAAGATTCAGGTCGGCGAGGATGGCATGGTGACGGCGATTTTCGACAATGGCGTCACGCGCAACATCGCCCAGGTGGCGGTCGCCAGCTTCATCAATCCTGACGGTTTGAGCCCTGTCTCCGGCAACGCCTATACGGTCAGCCGCGATTCCGGAACCTATTCGCTGAAAACCCCGGGCCTCGGCGGCACGGGCCTGCTCAGCCCGGCCAGCCTCGAAGCCTCGACGGTCGACCTGTCGCAGGAGTTCACCAGCCTGATTACGACGCAGCGCGCCTATTCGGCGTCGTCGCGCATCATCACGACGGCTGACCAGATGCTGCAGGAGCTGTTAAGCATAAAGCAATAATCGCTCCTCTAAGAGTATTGCGAACAACGTTTCTGTTTTTCGCAATATATTTACAACAATTAATCGGCGTTAATAAAAAGAAGCAAACCGCAGCCATACTGAATGAAAGTTTAACGTACCTGTCCGGCGGCATTAGTATTAAATTTACTATAGCGATTAAGCGGATGTTGAGACAGGTGCGCTACATTCATCGGAATGGTGATGGTAGTAAAGGCAAAATGCCATGCTTCAAGAACAGCAACGCCGCGATAGTAAAGGCGAAAAATACGTGATTGGTCCGACTGGGGCTAAATTAACAATAGCGGACCTGCCGCCTCCGGGAACGGAGCGCTGGGTCATCCGCCGCAAGGCGGAGGTCGTGGCAGCCGTACGCGGCGGTCTTTTGACCTTCGATGAGGCGTGCGAGCGCTACAATATCACGTCCGAGGAATTTCTGGCGTGGCAGAAGGCAATCGAAAACCACGGTATGGCTGGTCTGCGTACCACGCGCATTCAACAATACCGCTGATATCGCGTGGGATGGCCTTGCGTCGTCTCGGCGTATGACTGCAAGTGAAGGATTCCGACGATATGATTTCGCGGAACACCTGCATGGTTTCTTTTTGACGGGCCCTGGCGTTTGCCACGGTCCGTTAAAACCGTTCACGCGTTTGGTACCGGCGGGCCGGGGGATATTGGTTAACCGACTTTAACCAAATTTCTAAAACCGCTGTTATTTTAGAGGCTTACTCAGAGCCCTAAATCTTAAAAATCGCTTCACATCGGCGTGAAAATTAAGCCGGCATTAACTCACCACTGGGAAATTACTGCCTAGTTATGGGTGAGGTAAACCTCGCCTCAAAGGTGATGGAGCCGGCGTGGGTTCGTTTTTTTCAGGTTTGCAGAAGTTGGGCCTCGGCCGCCTGATGACCATTCTGGGCAATGGCGCGGGGGTGGCCGGGGTGGTGGCCGCCGTCTTTCTTAATTTAGCCGCCCAGCCCAAGGCGCTCCTTTTCTCCAATCTCGACCTCAAGGAAGCCGGCGAAATCAGCCTTGCGCTCGATCAGGCCGGGATCAAGCACGAGGTCAAGGGCGACGGATCGACCATCATGGTCAACCGCGACGAGGTCGCCAACGCACGCATGATGCTGGCGTCCAAGGGCCTGCCGACCGCAGCAAGCGTCGGTTATGAAATCTTCGACAATGCTCCGGCGCTGGGACAGACGGAATTCGTCCAGAACCTGAACAATCAACGTGCGCTGGAGGGCGAACTGGCGCGGACCATCCGCTCCATTCGCGGTATCACCTCCGCACGCGTGCTGCTGGTCATGCCCAAGCGCGAGTTGTTCGACGATGTGGCGCAGCAGCCGACGGCCTCGGTCGTGCTGGGCATCACCGGCGGCGATTTCAACGCCGAACAGGTGCGCGCCATCCGCAACCTCGTCGCCTCGGCCGTGCCGAACCTGAAGCCCGACAAGGTAACGGTCGTCGACGATCGCAACCGCCTGCTGGCCGCCGCCGGCGAGGAAGAGGCCATGAGCGGCGCGGGCGCGGCACACAAGAGCGACCTCGAAGAATCCATGCGCAAGCGCGTCAAGGAAATCGTTGAAGGCGTTGTAGGCGCCGGCGCGGCGCGGGTAACCGTTACGGCCGATCTCGACAAGACATCGACCACGCGCGAATCCGTCGAATACAATCCCGACGGCCAGGTCGTCCGTTCGACCCGCACCGAGGAGTCGAATGACCGCTCGACGGAAGCCGATCCGAATGGTGTGACGACGGCTGCCGCCAATATCCCCGGCGGCGCGCAGACTCCAGGCGTGACCGGCAGCGGCACGCAGTCGGGGTCGACGGCCGAAACCACCAACTACGAAATCTCGACGACCAAGACGACGACGGTTACCGGGCCGGGTGAAATCCGCAAGCTGGCGGTTTCGGTTGCCGTCGATGACGCCGTAACCCCGTCCAAGGATGGCAAGGCGCCCGATACCTATGCCAAGCGCTCGGCCGAAGACATGCAGAAGATCGACGCCTTGGTAAAGGCGGCCATCGGTTTCGACCAGACGCGCGGCGACCAGGTGCAGGTCGTCAATGTCCGCTTCAATCACGATATCGGCGGTACGGTGGGTGGACAAGCCTCCAAGGCCCCGCTGATGGATTTCGACAAGAACGACATCATGCGTGGCGCCGAAATCGCCGTTCTGCTGGTCGTGGCCTTGCTCACCCTGTTCTTCGTCGCCAAGCCGCTGATGAAGTTCATCAACTCCGGTCCGACCACCTACCTGTCGGCCGCAAACAACGGTGGCGCGCAACTGGCCATGCCGGGCGGCAGCCCCGCCATGGCGCAGATGGCGGCGCCGGCATCGGGCGGTCAGGCCTCAGCCCTGTCCGGACCTGCGACGGCCATGGCTCCCGTGACGGAAGCCGAGCAACGCATCGACATCGCACGCATCGAAGGTCAGGTGAAGGCGTCCTCGGTCAAGAAGGTGTCTGAGTTCGTCGACCGCCACCCGGAAGAATCAGTGTCGATTCTCCGGTCCTGGCTGCACGATTCCTGAGGCTGATCCATGGCACGCAAGAATGTCATCGATGATCCGAAACGCCTGAGCGGGGTCGAAAAGGCCGCAGTCGTGCTTTTGGCGCTGGGCGAAGACCACGTCGCCCTGTGGCAGGCCATGGATGAGGAAGAGATCAAGGAAATCTCCCAGGCCATGTCGAGCCTGGGCACGGTGGCATCGAACGTTGTCGAAGAGCTGCTGGTCGAATTCGTCTCAGGCATGAGCAATTCCGGCACAATCATGGGGTCGTTCGAGCAGACCCAGCGCCTGCTCGGCAACTTCCTGCCGCCGGAAAAAGTCGAATCCCTCATGGAGGAAATCCGCGGTCCGGCCGGCCGGACCATGTGGGACAAGCTGGGCAACGTCAATGAAGGCGTTCTGGCCAACTACCTCAAGAACGAATACCCGCAGACGGTCGCCGTCGTCCTGTCC
>CBIHPL010000337.1:0-4605 GCA_966212005.1 uncultured Asticcacaulis sp. | reverse complement strand
TGCGGTCGGTCGCATCCTTGTTGGCGCCGATGTTCAGGCCGATTACACCATTGCGCCGGCGCGGCAAGGCATGCGACAGATTGTCGGCAAAAACGTCCAGCCCCTTGTTGTTGAAGCCCATGCGGTTGATGACCGCATGGTCCTCGCGTAGGCGAAAAAGGCGCGGCCTGGGATTGCCGTCCTGCGGCAGGGGCGTGACCGTACCGCATTCAGCGAAACCAAAGCCTGAGCGCAGCATGGCCAAGGGCACTTCGGCATTCTTGTCGAAGCCGGCGGCCAGGCCGACGCAATTGCGGAATGCCAGCACACCACCGTCGTATGGGACGCTGACGGCCAGTTCAGGCGTGTCGAGGTTTGAAACCGGCCCAAGGCCCAGTTTCAGGAGTTCGATCGTGACCGTGTGCGCGTCTTCCGGGGACAGCACATGCAGGGCCCGCGTCGCCAAACCATAATACATAGTCTTCTACCTTCAATCACCGTGCCGTCTTCTGCGCACAGGTCTTCACTCACAGACGCAGCCAGGTTATTTCCCGGGCTGATGGACGCCGTCATAAACCGGGCGTCCGGCGACATCGACTTCGAAAATGACGGCGGTTGCCGTCGAGAAGCCGTTCTTGACCTTGTCGAGCGCGCTCATCGACGCCCCGCTGCCGATCATATAGTCGACGGACAGGTACTGGATGCCGGGATTGTGGCCGATGACCAGCAGGCATTCCGCCTGGTCTTCGTGCGCCTCGACGACGCGGCGAATGACGCCGACCTCGGCATTATAGAGGTCATCGAGAAACTTGACCTTTATGGTGCCCAGCACGCTTTCGACCTGGCTGAAGGTCTGGGTGGTGCGCGCCGCCGAGGACACAAGCGCCAGGTCGGGTTTTATACCGTCGCTTTGGAAAGCACGGGCGACCGTCAAGGCTTCCTCGCGGCCGCGCATCTCCAGCGAACGGTCGTAATCCTCCCCGGAAGGAGCCTTATTTTCCGCCTTGGCATGGCGCATAAGAATGAGCTGCTTCATCATGCCGCCATATGGCTGAGAGTCTCGGCGACGGTAAAGCTTAAACTTCTTCCAGCCTGCGTCCCGCCGGCGCCGGCGCTCCCGCCGGCGCCAGCACGTCGCTCAGTTCCGGCAACAGGGGTTTCGGCGCCTTGACCGTCGTGGCCACGAACGGCCGCCGGCCAGCTTCCATCAGGATCAGTCCACCTGTCAGCGGCCAGATGTGCGGCACGATCTTTTCGATCGTCCTGGCCCAGCGCAGCAGTGAACGCACGGGCGGAACATAAAGGGCGCTGGCCCAGGCCATGGGCTCGAGCTCGGCCTGGCGGACGGCATTTTCGAGCTGGCCGCGGCTGTAAGGCAGGCCATAACCGAACGGTGTCTTTTCGACATGTGCCCACAGGCCGCCGCGCGCAGCGACGACAAGAATCAGCTTGCCATTGGGCGACAGGAGACGCGCGGCCTCCATGAGCAGGTTCTGCGGCGACTGCGATTCTTCCAGGGCGTGGACCATCAGGATACGGTCGAACAAGGCGCTGGGGAAAGGCAGGGCCTCCTCCTCGACCAGGGCGGCACGGACCTTCAGGTCGGACGGCCAGATTTCCGCCCCCTGTGCCGCCGGCATAGCCTGGATGACGCGGCGCGCTTCGTTGAAGTGATCGAGATAGGGTGTGCCGTAGCCGATGCTCAGCACGTCAAGGCCGCGCACATCGCCCCACTGGTCACGCAAACGCAGTCCTACCAGTTCGCGCACCATCTGCCCTTCAGGCGTGGTGTAGAAGCTGTTGAGGTCCTCGACGGTACGGCGCAACGGTGGTCCTTTTTGCCAACAGTTTCCGGAGACGATTCCGGTTGCGTCGGATAGGATATAGTCAGTCGCCGGCAGTTTATCAGGACAATTTGGAAAATGGGCCTAAAAATTACGATCTTCCCCTGCCTGACCGACAATTACGGCTTTCTGGTCCAGGACGAGGCGTCAGGCCAGGTCGCCTGTATAGATACACCAGAGGCCGGCGCAATCATCGCCAAGGCCGAAGAGATCGGCGCCGCTGTAGACGTCATCCTGAATACCCATTGGCACCCCGATCATGGCGGCGGCAACGCCGAGGTCCAGGCGCGGTTCGGCTGCCCGATATATGGCCCGGAAGAGGTGCGCAAACGCTGGCCGCTCGACCATGTGCTTAAGGCAGGGGATGTGTACCAGCTTGGCGAAACCCGCCTGGATGTCATCGACCTGTCCGGCCACACCCTGGGCATCATTGCCTATGTCGACCGGGCCGGCGGCAACGCCTTTGTCAGCGACGCCCTGTTCCCCCTGGGTTGCGGGCGCATGTTCGAAGGCACGCCGCAGGCCTTCTGGGCCAGTCTTCTGCGCCTGTGCGACTTGCCCGACGACACGGTATTGTGGAGCGCGCATGAATATACGCTGGCCAATCTGAAATTCGCGGAGAGCCTGGGAGACGACGCATTATTGTCCGCGCGGGCGGAAAAGGTCCGGGCCCAGCGGGAACGCGGTGATTTTACCGTGCCGACAACCCTAGCAGAGGAAAAGGCAACCAATCCGTTCCTGCGCTATCCATTGCAGGAAGACTGGTTCGACGCCCAGGTGGAGAGGTTTGCTGCGCTGAGAGCCGCCAAGGACAGCTTCCGCTAAGCCGTTCACCGCCGGTCGTCGGCGATCGAATAGGACGCGGTCAGCACATTGACGACGCGTTTGGACGAAACCCGGCCGCCCCAGTTTCCACGGCTGGGATCGAGCTTCATCACCAGGATTCCCTTTTCGACGCGGACGCTGGGTGGTCGGCCTTCGACGAAATGGACCTCGCGGATATTCGGCAGCTTGCGGCCGCCACGGCTGGCCTGGGCAACGCGGACGATGGCGCTGGACGTCACGTCGAAAGCATAGGCGTAAAGCGCCGCCGAGGCCGGGGTGGCGCCCTGGGCGTCAAAAGGAATGAGGCGTTCCACGGCCTGCGACGCGCGACGGCTGGCCTTGGCCAGGCTCTGCCACAGAAGGACCGGCGTCATGACTGCGGGCTGAAAGGCTTCGGCCTTGCCGGCGGCGGCGGCGGGATCTCCCATCGGCCGGTCGTCGGTATAGAGGACCATTCCGCCCCAGCGCGTGGCCTTCAGCATGGGCTCGCCCAGATCATTCTTGTAGATGATATCGCCCTTGGTGCCGGGCGTGGGCGTCAGGGACCAGACCTCGCCTTCGCCATCAAAGCGGAGAAGCGGCGTCGGGCGGCTGGCGTCGAGGACGAAGCTTTCGCCTTCTTCGGAAATATAGTGGGTGACCTTGGGCGCAGCACCATTCCGGCTATCCGATGATGGATTGCCGAACATCTTGTCGCGCAGTGACTTCATATTCTGCGCCTCGGCTACGCCTGCACTTAGCGTAAGCACGATAAGAGCGGCGCCGACAACACGCGTCCGGGCCACACGCATCAGGAAATGTGAAACACTGCTTTTCATTAAGGCCGATAGTTATGGGCCGACTTAGGCAGATTTAAGACGGCAATCCGCGCCTGTCCGCAACAATTAGGGCGATTCCGCGGTAATAAAAAGGGCGTGGCGAAACCGCCACACCCTTTGAAGTACATAGTGTTTCTCAACGGGCTCGGAACCTCTAGCCCGCAATGCCGAGACGAAAATGGCTGGCGTTTAAGCACCCGAAGCGAAGTGTACTTGAGTACATGAGCGAGGGCGCGCAAAACGACGGCTATTTGCAGTCCGGCAGTGTGGCTTAGAGCATGTGTTGGCCGCCGTTGACGGCTATGGTTGCGCCAGTAATGAACGACGCCATGTCCGAGGCCAGGAAGGCGCAGATTTCGGCGACTTCTTCCGGCGTGCCCAGGCGGCCGACGGGGATGCCGGCGACGATCTTTTCCAGCACGGCCGGATTGATCGCCGAGACCATTTCGGTCGAGGTGTAACCGGGAGCCACGCAGTTGACCGTAATGCCCTTGGCGGCCGATTCCATGGCCAGCGCCTTGGTGAAGCCGATCATGCCGGCCTTGGCGGCCGAGTAGTTGGTCTGGCCGGCCTGGCCCTTTTGGCCATTGATCGAAGAAATGTTGATGATGCGGCCGTAGTTGCGCTCGCGCATGCCTTCGATCACCTGGCGCGTCATATTGAAGACGCTGTCCATGTTGGTGTGGATGACTTCCTGCCACTGCTCCTTCGACATCTTGTGGAAGAAGCCGTCGCGCGTGATACCGGCATTGTTGACCAGGACTTCGATGGGGCCAAGCTTGGCTTCGACTTCCTGCACGGCGCGGGCGCAGTCTTCGAACTTGTCGACGCTGCCCTTGACGATGGTAACGCCCAGTTCTTCCGCGACCTTGCGGGCATTTTCTTCATTGCCGGCATACCCGGCGGCGACCGTGAGCCCTGCGTCGCGCAGGCGCTTGACGATGGCCTTGCCGATACCGCGCGTTCCGCCGGTGACCAGTGCTACTCGACCCATTTCCCTCTCCACTTCCTAAATTACAACACATGTCGAGCGGCGCAGTGGCGAGCCGAAAATAGCTGGCCGGCGAGAAACGGAGCGGAGCGTACTTGAGTACGTGAGCACCGTATCGCAGCCGGACGGCGATTTGCAGGCCGCCAAT
>CBIHPL010000336.1:0-4612 GCA_966212005.1 uncultured Asticcacaulis sp. | reverse complement strand
TTCAATCCCTGGCGGGCAATATTGAGCACGTCCATCGTCCAGTCCTTGACCGGGCGGCCGGCGATCTCGCCCTTCAGGCCCGTCTTGGCCGCCATGCCGCGCAGGGTGTTGTGATCCTCCACCGACCAGCCCTTCACCAGTTCCCAGGCGGCTTCAAGCGCGGCCTGGTCGTACAGCAGTCCAGCCCACAGCGCCGGCAGGGCGCAAAGGCGGCTCCAGGGCCCCGCGTCGGCGCCGCGCATTTCGAGATACTTCTTGAGACGTACCTCAGGGAACAGGGTCGTCAGATGATCCGCCCAGTCGTCCATCGTCGGACGCTGTCCTTGAAGCGCGGGCAGATCACCCTTGAGAAAGGCCTTGAAGTCCTGACCCGACGCGTCGATATAGCCGCCATTGGCAGGAACGTTGCGTTTGACGAAATACATCGGCACATCAAGGGCGTAGCGGGCATAACGCTCGAAACCGAAACCGTCCTGGAAGACGAAATCGAGCATGCCGGTGCGGTCCGGATCGGTGTCGGTCCAGACATTGGCGCGCGCCGACAAAAAGCCGTTGGGCTTGCCTTCGGTGAATGGCGAATTGGCAAACAGGGCCGTGGCGATCGGCTGAAGCGCCAGCGACACGCGGAATTTCAGGACCATGTCCGCCTCGGATGCATAGTCGAGATTGGCCTGGACGGTGCAGGTGCGCAGCATCATGTCGAGACCGAGATTGCCGACCTTGGGCATGTAGGCGCGCATGATGTTGTAGCGGCCCTTGGGCATGACGGGTGTTTCTTCGCGCGTCCACAGCGGCGAACTGCCGACCCCGATAAAGCCCAGCCCCAGTTCGGAGGCAACGGTCTTGACCTCCTGCAGGTGCTGGCCGGTCTCATCGCAAATGTCGTGGATGGTCTCAAGCGGCGCGCCTGACAGTTCGAACTGGCCGCCGGGCTCCAGCGACACCGACGCTCCGTTACGGCTTAAAGCAATGACCTTGTCCTTCTCGTAGACCGGCGCCCAGCCGAAGCGCGTCATGCCGTTCAGCATGGCCTGAATACCGTCGGGCCCCTCATAGGCCGGGCGGCGCAGGGTATCGAGGTGGAAGGCGAATTTTTCGTGCTCGGCGCCAATGCGCCACTGGTCGCGGGGCTTTGAGCCCTTTTCGAAATAGCCGACCAGTTCGCTGAAAGACTGAATAGGCTCCGCTTCCGAATTATAAGCCATATGTCTCAGTCCCTGTTACAGTCTAATTCACCCGCCGCCTATATGGGACGACGCCACCACACAAACAAGTCAGCAATACTAACTATTTCCAGTCGCCCACAACCGCCTGATACAGCGTCAGCGCACTGATCGCTGCGGTATCGGCGCGCAGGATGCGTGGCCCCAGATTGACGGGATGGACATTGGCGAGGCTGCGCAGCGTGTTGCGTTCGACCTCGTCGAAACCGCCTTCCGGCCCGACCAGAATGGCGGAAACGGCGGGATTAGAACCTACGGCCTTCAACGCTTCCAGCATTGGCCGCGTGACCTTGTCCGCCTCGTGCGTCGAATCCTCGTCGCCGAAGAATACCGCGTCATAAGGCAGGTCCGCCAGCAGCTTTTCCAGCTTCACCGGCGGCAATATCTCGGGAACGTCCAGCCGTTCGGTCTGCTCGGCGGCCTCCTGGGCGATCAGCCGCAGCCGGTCGACATTGGTGTGATCGGCGTTCGACCGGCGGGTGATCAGCAACTGAATCCTGGCCGCGCCCAGCTCCGTCGCCTTTTCGATAATCGTCTCCAACCGCGACCGCTTGACCAAGGCAATGAGCAGCACAGGTCCCTGCCCCGCCGGCTGATTGCGCGTTTGTTCAATCAGCGCGATGCGAACCGCCTTCTTGCCGACCTCGACCAGCCGCGCCGTCCACTCGCCGTCACGGCCGTTGAAGACGGCGATCTCATCTCCCACGACCTTGCGCAGGACCGCGGCCAGATAGCGCCCCTGCTCGGGCGGCAGGACGATGCCAAGGCCAGGGGCGAAGTCGGGACTGTCTGAAAGATAAAGGCGGATCATGATGACGGTTTAAGCACGCCCGCTGCTCGGTTCAAGCCGGTTTTGCTTGGCGGCGCCCCCCAGCATGGTAAACAAGGCCAGACGAGGGTGGGCTATGGATTTCATCAATCAACATTTGGATCTGATCTTTATCGCCGGCGGCCTGATGGCGCTGTTTCTCGGCGGCGAGGGCCTGGTGCGCGGTGCCGTCGGCGTCGCCGAACGGCTTCGCATCCCCAAGCTGTTGATCGGACTGACCATTATCGGCTTTGGCACCTCCCTGCCCGAATTGCTTGTCAGCCTGCAAGCGGTCAGGAACGGCGCCCCGGATATCGCAGTCGGAAACGTCATCGGCTCCAACATCGCCAACGTCCTTCTGACGCTCAGCGTCGCGGCGCTGATCTATCCGATAAACATCAAGCGCGGCGGCGAGCGACGTGACTCGCTGGTCGTGGTTCTGGCTTCGCTCGCCCTGCTCTGGCTGGCAATCCAGGGGATGATCGACACCCGGGCGGGCATGATCATGGTCGGCGCGCTTGTGGTCTATTTGCTGGTGGCGCTGCTTCTCGACCGCAATACACAAGGCGAGGCGCCGGCCGGAAAAGCGATGCCGTTCCTGAAGGCGCTCGTCTGGATCGGCGGCGGCCTCGCCCTGCTCGTCTTCGGCGCCGACTTCCTGGTCAAGGGCGCAACCGCCGTCGCCAGGGATGTCGGCGTGTCCGACGCCGTGATCGGCCTGACCCTGGTGGCGGTCGGCACCTCTCTGCCGGAACTGACCGTCAGCGTCATCGCCAGCTTCCGGCGTCAGAACGAAGTCGCCATCGGCAATGTGCTGGGCAGCAACATCTTCAACATTGCAGGTATTCTCGGCATTACTGCCTGGCTGCATCCGCTGACCGTCTCGCCAGCCTTCCTTACGGTCGACCTGCCAGTCATGGTCGGCACGGCGGTCCTGGCATTCCTGCTGATATGGCGCGGCAAACCGATCGGCCGCCTGGCGGCCGTGGCCGGCCTGGTATTTTACGGGCTCTATACGATTTGGCTGGTATCGCCGGAAGCCATCATGAGATGGCTGCCGAACTAGGACGGCATCCGCAAAACAGATGCCGTCCCAATACCTTTATTTCTTCTCGGCCAGAATGGCGTCCAGCAACGCCGGCTTGCCTTCGATGCGCTCCAGTTGCGGGTAACGATGTCCACCCGTATAGTCGATGGTGTAGGTCTTGTAGGTCTTGCCACGCTTGATCAGCAGTTCGACCGGCTTGCCGCCGGCTTTCGCTGCGTCGGTAACCGCCGCCTTGAGACCGTCGGCATCGAACGCCTGGCCATTGACGGCAATCACGGCCATGCCCTGACCGAGCCCTGCCTTGAAGGCCGGGCTGTCCCAGAAGACGCTCGCGATGTCGCCGGTCGCCGTTGTAATCGACAAACCGACGGAATAGCTGAGGTCGACGACCTTCAGCTTCTTTTCGCGCGCCTTGTACCAGTTCGTCGGCTTGTCCTTGTAGACCAGCCTGTAGCCGCCGCGCTCGAGGCCATCGAGGAAACTGCCATCGGACGTTTCAGCGATCCGCTTTTTCAGGAAGCCCGCCCAGTCATAGGGATAGACACCATTGAGCGCGGCCACCACGTCTTCGAAGGTGTAGGTTTCGGGTGTAAACTGGCCGTCCTTGACGCCGAAGAAGGCCGAGGCAAAATCGTCGAGCGACTTTTTATTGCCGGTCTTCTCTCGGATCAGCGTGTCGGCGTCGAGCCAGACCAGCAGGCCCACGCTGTAATAATCCTCATTGCGCTGTTGGCTGACCCAGTTCTTGGGCGCGCGCGCCGAAATGATTGGATCGTTGGTGGTGTCGAGCACCGGCCGCCACTTCGACCCGGCGTAGTTGTCATAAAGTGCCGCGGTCAGGGCCAGGGCTTCCTTCGTCATGTCCGGCGTGTAGAGACCCGAACGCGCCGACAGCATATAGCCCCAGTACTGTGTCTGGCCCTCATAGACCCACAACAGGCTGTTCTCCATCGGCTGGAGGAAGTCGGGCTTATGCGAATCCGCACCCCAGCGGAACTTGCCGTCCCACGAATGGGCGAATTCGTGCGCCAGCAGGTCGCGGCCGACATATTCGTTGGCCCAGTCGGTGAAATAGGCCGGTTCGTGGCCGTTTTCCGACGAACGGTGATGCTCGAGACCAATGTCGCCAAGCTCGTCCGACAAATGAAGCAGGAAATCGTAGTGGTCGTAGTGCTGGGATTTGAACAGCTTCAGGCTCTGCGACACCAGCTTGCGGTGCATGGCGACCTGCTCGTCGGTCGCCGCCAGGTCGCCCGGCTTGTCGGCGAAGACGTTGAGGCGTACCGGCGCCTTGCCTTGCGGGGTCAGGTCGATCAGGCGGTAGTGCTTGCCCGCGAACATCGGTGAATCGACGAAGGCGTCATAGGGCAAAGGCTTGAAAGTCACCGAACCGTCCGCACCTTGCGACGCCGCCTCCAGCGCGGAGGCGTGCTTCCAGTCCTGAGGCAGTTTCAGCGACAGTTCGACTGGAATACGGCTGGTGTAATAACCCGCCGGATACATGGACAGGTTTTCCCACTGCAGGTTGGCCAT
>CBIHPL010000335.1:0-4620 GCA_966212005.1 uncultured Asticcacaulis sp. | reverse complement strand
CCGGTCGTGGCCGTCTTGGGCCACGTCGACCACGGCAAGACCTCGCTGCTCGACGCCCTGCGCAAGACCGACACCGCCGCCGGCGAAGCCGGTGGCATCACCCAGCATATCGGCGCCTATCAGGTTCGTGTGCCCACGGGTGAAAAGGTCACCTTCCTCGATACGCCGGGTCACGCCGCGTTTTCGGCGATGCGCGCCCGTGGCGCCAATGTCACCGATCTCGTCGTCCTGGTCGTGGCGGCGGACGACGGCGTCATGCCGAAGCCATCACCCACGCCCGTGCCGCCAACACGCCGATCATCGTTGCCGTCAACAAGATCGACAAGCCTGGCGCCAAGCCGCAGAACATCATCAACGAGCTTCTGCAGCATGAAATCGTCGTGGAATCCCTGGGTGGTGAAACCCAGGTCGTCGAAGTCTCGGCCAAGACCGGCCAGGGCCTGGACAGCCTGATCGAAGCCATCCTGCTGCAATCGGAAGTCCTCGACCTGCGCGCCAACCCGGACCGCACCGCCGAAGGCGTTGTCATCGAGGCCAAGCTCGACAAGGGCCGTGGTCCGGTGGCGACCGTCCTGGTCAAGCGCGGTACCCTGAAGCGCGGCGACATCATCGTTGCCGGTTCCAGCTTCGGCCGCGTCCGCGCCCTGATCAACGAGCGCAACGAGCAGCTGCCGGAAGCCGGTCCTTCGGAGCCGGTGGAAGTCCTCGGCCTCGACGAGGCGCCGAGCCCCGGCGACGCCTTCGCCGTGGTCGAAAACGAGGCTCGTGCCCGCGAAATCACCGATTACCGCGAACGTCTGCGCCGCGAAAAGACCCTGGCTCCGGTTGGCGCCGTGTCTCTGACCGACATGATGTCGAAGCTGGCCGACAAGAAGGTCAAGGAGCTTCAGCTCATCATCAAGGCGGACGTGCAAGGGTCGGCCGAAGCCATCATCGGCTCGCTGGAAAAGGTCGGCAACGAAGAAGTCCGTGCGCGGATCATTCATTCGGGCGCCGGCGCGATCACCGAGTCCGACGTGCAGCTGGCCAAGGGTTCCAACTCGCCGATCATCGGCTTCAACGTCCGTGCATCCAAGCAGGCGCGCGACCTGGCCGAACGCGAAGGCGTGGAAATCCGCTACTACGCGATCATCTATGACCTGATCGACGACATCAAGGGCGTGCTGTCTGGCATGCTGGCGCCGATCCAGCGCGAAACCTTCCTCGGCAACGCCGAAGTTCTGGAAGTCTTCGACATCACCAAGGTCGGCAAGGTCGCCGGCTGCCGTGTCACCGAAGGCCGTGTGGAAAAGGGTGCCCGCGTCCGCATCCTGCGCGACAACGTCGTCATCCAGGAAATGGGCGTCCTGTCGACGCTCAAGCGTTTCAAGGACGAAGTCAACTCGGTGGTCGTGGGCCAGGAATGCGGTATGGCATTCAATGGCTTCCAGGACCTCAAGGCCGGCGACTTCATCGAATGCTTCACCGTCGAAGAGATCAAGCGCACGCTCTGATCCATCTGAGATTGAAGTTCATGGCCCGCCCTCACCAGCGGGCCATTTTCGTTTCAGCCTAAACCTTCACAAATCTTTGGAATTTGGTGCTATAGCCAGCGGCCCACAGTTTGCAGACGGCCTGTCTTATGCTCGACTCGACCCAATTCGACCCTTCGCACCACGTCCTGATCATCAAATGCCCGGATACGCGCGGTATCGTCGCGGCCGTGTCGGGATATCTGAACGACAACGACATCTCGATCGTGGAATCGAACCAGTTCAACGATGCTCAGGGCGATATCTTTTACGTCCGCGTCGTCTTCCGCCAGGCCGGCCCGAAGATGCCGCCGATGCAGACCCTGCGCGACGGCTTCAAGCCGATCGCCCACCGTTTCGCCATGGACTGGGACATCTTCAACCTGTCGCGCAAGCCCAAGGTGCTGATCGCGGTCTCAAAGTTCGGGCATTGCCTGTATGAACTGCTGCACCGCTGGCGTTCGGGCCTGCTGCCGGTCGATATCGCCTGCGTCATGTCGAACCACGAAGATATGCGCTCCTTTGTCGAATGGAATGGCGTGCCCTATGTCCATCTGCCGGTGAATAAGGATAACAAGGCCGAGCAGGAGGCGCAGTTCCTGGGGCTGATCGACCAGTATCAGGCGGATCTGGTCGTGCTGGCGCGCTATATGCAGATCCTGTCGGACGACCTGGCGCGTAAGCTGGAAGGCCGCTGCATCAACATCCACCATTCCTTCCTGCCGAGCTTCAAGGGCGCCAAGCCCTATCATCAGGCGCATCAGCGCGGTGTGAAGATCATCGGCGCGACGGCGCACTATGTGACGTCCGATCTCGACGAAGGTCCAATCATCGAGCAGGATGTCCAGCGCGTCCACCACGGCCATACACCGGAGCAGCTGGTCGCCATCGGTCAGGACATCGAAGCGCGCGTTCTGGCCCGTGCCGTCACCTGGCATTCGGAGCGTCGCGTGATTATCAATGGCGGGAAGACGATCGTTTTTAATTAAATCCCGTGAGGTTGGGCTGCAAACCGCACCCGTCTGCGCTTCCGGTGCTCACGTACTCAAGTACGCTCCGCTCCGGGTCTCGACGGGCACGATTTTCGCCATAACCTGACGGGATTTACCGTCAAGCACTCGTGTCGTTCGCGCCTTTCCGGACAAACGGCACCTTCACCGTCAGATACGTTGCGGCGCGCCACAGCCATTCGACCGGACCGTAGACGAAACCCTTGAACCACAGGTGCGCGAAGACGACCTGGACGGCGAACGCGGCCAGACCGATCAGCACGGCCTCGCTCTGCGTCATCGTCGCGTGCAGCCCCAGGCCGAAGCTGTAGAAGACCGGCACGAAGATCAGCGATTGGAGCAGATACAGGGTCAGGGTCATGCGGCCGGCCGGCGCCAGGACGTTCAGCGCCTTGCCGGCAAAGCTGTAATAGAGCGCGGTAAAGCCGAAGAAGAGGCTGAACATGACGCTTAGGTCGAACCAGCCCGATACCATCGATCCCCACAATGAGCGCGGCATGAAAACCTTCTCCGAGGTCGGCATCAGGTTGGTCAACATGTCCCTTGTGTGCCACAGCGCAAGAGCGGCGATGAGCGCGACGACGAAGCCGATGATGCGCGTCTTGCCGAACTTTTCCGGCGCACCGAAGAAGTTTATGCGGCCCAGCACCATGCCGATCAGCGACAGGCCCAGGATCTGGCTGAGGCGGCCGGATTCATACATGAAGGCCCACTTGAACGGATGGCCGTCGACCCAGTTCATGCGGATGGCTTCCATCAGGCTCTTGCCGGTCAGATAGGCTTCGGGGGTCGTGCCGCTCCAGAAGCTGAACGGCTTGTTGGCCCATTCGGCGCCGCCCAGTGCGCTGATCATTTGAAAGATCATGATGGGCTGCAACAGGAACAGGAGCCCCAGGACCATGACCGCGGCATTGGATTTCAGGCGATAGAAGGGGAGGAGGAAGAGGCCCATCACCGCCAGAACTTCCAGAACATCGCCGCGATACCACAGGCCGTGGACCAGGCCGATGATCCCCAGCACGGCCAGACGCCAGATGAAACGGCCGGTGAAGTCCTTACCCTTCTGTGCCGATCGGTCCATGATAATGAAGAATGAGACGCCGAAGCACATGGCCAGCAGGGCAAAAGCCTTGCCGGCGAAGACGGTAAAGACCGTGTCGTGCCACAAAAGCTGAACCGGGTCCTTGACCGGATGCGCCCAGTAGAGCTCGAACAGTTCCGGCATATGCACGATGAACAGTCCGAACAGCGCAAAACCACGCAGAGCGTCCAGCCCCTCCATGCGCGGCACGAAGTCGATTTTTTGAGCAGCCACGACAGCCCCCTCCCAAATATGTTGCAGCTGACTTTACGTGAAACCGCAGTGCTGCTTGTTGTATTTCCTATGCATAACCCGCGTCCGCCATTTTGCGATAGAAAAATCGCCGAAAAAGCCTATATGGGCGGGATGAAACGTAACTCTTACAACGACAAGTCCCAGAAGCGCGCCGGCGACAGGATGCACGGCCGCACATCGGGTGAACTTGGCCCCAGCCAGCGCCAGCTGCGCGCCGGCGAACTGGTGCGTCACGCCCTGGTGGAAATTCTGCGCGAAGAGGAAGTCCACGACGAGGCGCTGCAGAACATCTCGATCACCGTCACCGAAGTGCGGTGCTCGCCCGACCTGCGCCATGCGACCGTGTTCGTCGAGCCCTTGGGCGCGGGCCTCGGCGGCGTCAGCATCAAGCCGGACCAGATCGGTCCGGCGATCGCGGCTTTGAATGCGCATTCGAAGTTCTTCCGCGGCGTTCTCGGCCGCCGGATCGACATGAAGTTCACGCCGGACCTGCGCTTCCTGCACGACGAAAGCTTTAACGAAGCGGCGCGGATTGACGCCTTGTTCCTGCGCCCGGACGTGGCGCGCGATCTGAGGCACGATCACGATGAAGATGAGGATGATTAAGTAAGAGGCCCCACCACCCCGATGCTAACGCATCGCGGTCCCCCTCCCCATGCCTTCGGCACAGGGAGGGGAAATGGAGCGCGATAACTCCTCCCTGTCGCGAAGCGCTGGGGGGGGGGGCCAACGAGCCAAGCGAAGATGGTGGTGGGGGCTCTTT
>CBIHPL010000334.1:0-4621 GCA_966212005.1 uncultured Asticcacaulis sp. | reverse complement strand
CATAAATGAAAAAGGGCCGGCCCACGGGTAAGGGCAAGCCGGCCAAGGTTAATGGGAGACAGAAGGCGGACCAGGTGCACCTGATCCGCCCCCGTCAGTTCCGGTAAGGCTTACTTACCGAAGGTGTACCGCACACCCAGGACGATACGACGTTCGCCGGTGGCATAGCGGAAGGGCAGTTGTTCGAACTGCAGGTAACGGCTGGTGGCTTCTTCCGTCAGGTTGATGCCTTCCAGCGTGACCTTCAGGCTCGGCGTGAGGGCGTAGCCGATCTGGGCGTCGAGCTGGCCATAGGCGCGCTCCCACGTACCCGCAGTGATCGTGCCGCCGGCCGCCGCGCCGGAGCTGAATGCGAAGTTACCGTAATAGGCCTTGTCGCGCCAGGCGTACGAGACGCGGGCTTCGAGGCCGTTGTTTTCGTAGAAGGCCTGGACGTTATAGGCGTGCTTGGAAACCCCCGGGATCGGCAGGTTGTCTTCGAAGTCGTTGAAGTTCGACGATTCCGAGTCCGAGTAGGTGTAGTTCGCCTGGACGCCGAAGCCGGCATCGAAGACGTACTGACCCGCGACTTCGAAGCCCTTGATCGAGCCGCCTTCGCCGTTCACAGGCGCTGCGAACGGGCCGGAGGTACAGCCGGCGACCGACTGGTCGGCGACGCAGACATTGATCGTGTCCGTCTGGATGAAGCTGTCGACGCTCTTGTAGAAGTACGCGCCCGAGATGAAGCCCTTCGAGCCGAAATAGCGCTCATAGGCGACATCGAACTGCGAAGCCCGGTACGGGTCGAGCTCGGGGTTGCCGCCCGAACCGTTGGTGTACAGGAACTTATCGAAGTTCGGACCGGCGGTCGACGAACGCGTGAAGTCATAGCTCGAACCCTGGCCCAGCTGGAACAGGTTCTGGCGCGACACGACGCGGGCGGCCGAAGCGCGCAGCTTGTCGGTATCGGTGACGTCGAAGACGGCCGAAGCGGACGGCAGGACATCGGTATATTCACGCACCGTCGTCTTGTTGTCCGGGTTCTTCAGGATGCCGTTCCAGCTGTCCGTACCCCACCAAAGAGGCGTGACCGGCGTGCCCGAAGCATCGACCGTCAGTTCGGTCGAAACGACGCGGACACCGGCATTGAGGTGGAAGCGGTCGCCGCGCTCACCGACATCGGCCATCAGGTAGCCGGTCTTGGTCTTTTCCTCGACGCGGAAGGATTCCAGCGGATCACGGAAGAGGGTGAACGGCGTGTTCGGATACAGGCCCTGGATCCAGGCGGCTGCGTCCGTCATGCCCGAGGCCTTGTTCACGATGGCATTGATGCCAAGGATGTTGACGGTCTCGAAGCGGCCCGGATTGGAAGCGGCCGTGTCGTACGGATTGGTGGCGTCGCGGAAGGCGGTGGCCTTCGAGTCGCCGAAGCGGCCACACGGGGAGCCTGCGCCATCGCACCACTTCAGGCCGATCGCGCCGTCCATGAAGTAGCCGTAAGGCGTCCAGTTGATGAAGGTCGAACCCGGCGTGTTGGTCGACGAGACAACCGGGTTGCCGGCGGCGAACGTAAGGTACTGGCCTTGCGCCGAGGCCGGCAGTTCGCCGCGGCCGGACAGATCGGCGAGGTAGCGGTCGGCATAGCGGGCGCCGAAGCTGATGACGAGACCGGCGTCCGCACCGAATTCGGGCGTCCACTTGAAGTCGGCCGACAGCGCCGAGTTGTTGATCTCGGTGTTTTCACCGAAGGCCCAATGCGACTTGGCGAAGACCATGGCCGGGGTGGTGAAGGCAGTGGCGTTGCCGCCGGCCGGCGTGAAGGTCGGCAGGTCGCCATTGGTGTAGGCGAAGGTGAAGGTCGCCGGCGCCGTCGCGTTCGGCGTGATGCCGGCGCCACCGTTGACGGCGCGAACGCCATACTGAGTGTAGCGGACATCGGCATTGGCAGCCGAGCTTTCATACTCGGCTTTCGAGATGGCCAGCTTGACCACGCCCGACAGGTTGGAGCCATTGTCCCACTTGGCCGCCAGCTGGAAGTTGTCGGTCGAGACGTCGCCGTTCTGCACGAAGGTGATCGATTCCGCCGAGTTGGCCGTAACCGTGCCCGAGGTCAGGACCTTGTCGCTGTCGATGGTCAGGCCGGTCGCCGAATAGGTTGCGCCTTCGTTGGCGAACGGGAACTTCAGCGACGCTTCGTTGGTCAGGATCGACAGGTCGGAGTGGAACCAGTCGGCAGTGAGCGACAGGTTTTCCGACACGCGATAGTCGGCGCTGAGCGAGAAGCCGACGCGTTCACGTTCCTGGTTGCGGTTCGTGGCGTAGCGGTATTCCGGAGAGTAGACGGTCGTCGTGCCGGTCGAGGTCGGGCGCTCCAGCAGACGCCAGCCGCCACGGTTTTCGCCGCCCAGCACGTCGGTGTGGATGTCGGTGCGGTCATACGAAATCGTGGCCAGGATGCCGAAGTTGTCGCTGAACTTCTTGCCGAAGACGAGCGAGCCGACCGGGGTCGCATCGCCGTCACCACCCTTGTTCAGGCGGAAGTCGCCCGAGAACAGGGTGTCTCGGATCGAACGCGGCGAGCGGGTCTTGAGGTTGATAATGCCGCCCAGGCCGCCTTCAAGCAGCGAGGCATCGGGCGACTTGTAGACGTCGACGCCGCCGATCAGTTCCGACGGAATGCCTTCCAGCGAGCTGTCCTGGCGTATATTGCCTTCGCCGAGGCGGAAGATTTCCATGCCGGAAACGAAGATGTCGTTGTTCAGGACGGTGACGTTCTGGTCCAGGCCGCGGATACGGACCTTGGTGCCCTGGCCGTTTTCACGGTCGATCTGAACGCCCGGCAGACGCTGCAGTGATTCAGCGATGTTCTGGTCCGGAAACTTGCCCATGTCCTCGGCCGTGACCGACTCGATGATCAGGTTCGAGTTCTTCTTGGTGTTCAGGCTGTTCTGCAGCGAGGCGCGGAAACCGCGCACGACAACGACGTCATCGTCAGCGGCAGGCGCGGCGGCGGCCTGGTCCTGGGCGTGAACGGCGGTGGCCGTCGTCATGGCAAGAAGCGAGACGGCCGCCATCAGCGCCGCTCGCGGGTGCGTAATCTTTTTCACTATGGTCTCCCCAACTGGTTGATAGCGCGAACTGTTATGCGTTCGCTGTTGTACTTTTTCTTCTGTTTATGATAGCGCTGTCAATCAGGGTATAACAATGGCATCGATATCATAAAACCAAATTGCATTAATTAAATTTCAGACTGATCTAATCTCCTGAAATATTTTAATAAAATAATGTATTGCTGTGCGACATTGTGATGAATTGGTAACAGTTAAATTGTGGTATCGCTAACGCAACCGCAACAGCGCTATGCCACGATTGGTTATCGCTACCATGACGGCGCTTTCCCAATTCAGCAAAGGGTTTGCACGTTTTGCGTGCGTCCCGCGACGCACGCCAACGACGCGCTTTTGTCGTCGCAACTGGCTTGGTTTTGTCCAGTGGACAAAATGTATTCGGCCTGCGAAACGATGGGAAAGCTGTTTGGCGCTAGCGCCCAAGGACCGATAGTCTGGTGCGAGAAGGGGAGTGCGGCCTCAGCATCAAGAAACGTCAGATGTACACCGGTCCGGTTGTCACCCCTTTGGGCTATCCGCCTTTGAATGCAAGGTCAGATCGAAGTGGCAGGAAAATCAACGTGTTGACACGCGATGCCGTTGTGGGCTGAAGTCACCTGCGTTCAGGAGGCAAAGGCATGAGCATTTCAGTTTCCATGGTCGATGTGTTCGGGGCTGAAGCCTTCTCCGGCAATCCCCTGGCGGTGGTCACTGGCGCCGCCGATCTTTCAACCGAAGACATGCTGCGGATCACGCGCTGGTTTAATCTCTCTGAAACGACATTTCTGTTGCCGCCAACGGACCCGGCGGCGGATTATAGCGTGCGGATATTTACGCTGGACCGGGAATTGCCGTTCGCCGGCCATCCGACTCTCGGCACCTGTCACGCATGGCTCGAAGCCGGGAGCGTGCCGAAGAACAGCACCGAGATTGTGCAGGAATGTGGTGCGGGGCTGGTAAAGATCCGGCGCGACGCTGGTCGGCTGGCTTTTGCGGCGCCGCCGCTGCTGCGTTCAGGTTCGCCATCAGCTGGGGAACTGGCGGAGGCTGCGCGGTTTCTCGGCATAGCCGATGAAGAAGTGGTCGATGCAGCGTGGGTCGATAACGGACCGGGCTGGCTGGGTATTCGGCTGGCTTCGGCGGAGAAGGTCCTCGCGCTCACGCCCGCACGAAGCTGGCCGGCGCGTGTCGATATCGGTGTTGTCGGTCCGCATGCATCGGGTGATGTCGCCTTTGAGGTCCGTGCCTTCTTTGGCGATCATTCTGGCGCGATCATCGAAGACCCGGTGACAGGGAGCCTCAATGCGTCATTAGCGCAGTGGTTGTTTGAGAGCGGTGTGGCGAAGGGCGACTATGTGGCTGCGCAGGGCACGTGTCTTGGGCGTAAGGGGCGCGTTTTTGCCAGCCGGGACGAAACTGGGCAGGTGTGGATCGGCGGGAATACGCGCACGCATGTTGCGGGTTTGATAGAGGTATAGGTTCGCGTTGTCTACGGCGGGCGGACAGAGGGGGATTGGCTCAGCTGCGCTCCGTCG
>CBIHPL010000333.1:0-4646 GCA_966212005.1 uncultured Asticcacaulis sp. | reverse complement strand
CTGTCATATTCGCATTATTTTTTTAACTGAGGCTTGTTGAGCACAAATAATTCCTGCTTTAGCGGCGAATCAGCGGTCAGACTGACCAGACGCACTGTCGTCGAACGGCCCTGGGCGTCGATAATGACCCAGTCCTTGAGTGTCAGGGCGCCGTTGGCATTCTGCGCAAAATTCAGGGAGATCGAGCCCTCGACCTGCTTTCGGCGGTCACGCGCCTTCAGCGTAAAGCCTGTTGGGCTGGACGACACGGCGGTAACAACGACGCCCTGGTCGAAACGGATCTGTTTCGACAGGAAGAGGGACAAGGGCGTCTCATCGAGCGGATAGGCGTCAAACGACTTCAGGCGCGGGTCCCACATCTTAACCTGCCGGCCGTCAGATACGATGAGCAGGGATGACGGCGCGTCATATTCGAAACGAATCTTGCCCGGACGCGCCAGGAACCAGGCGCCCTGTGTTTTGCGGCCACGGAAATCCGTCTGTTCGAAACGGCCCTGGGCGGTGCGCAACCCTTGCAGATAGTTCGTCGCCTTGGTGATGCGCGCCTGATCGGCGGCGTTGAACTTCGGCGGCGTTATGTAGCTGTTAAAATTGTTCTTGCCCGACTGGGCGAAAACCGGCGAAGCCGCGGTCACACAGGCGGCGGCGAGGGTCGTCAGAAACAGGCGGCGGGTGGACATGATTTCTTCCTTTTTCTCTTCTCGCATAGATCATTAAAGCCCCTCCCCGGCAATTCAAGGGCGCGAAAAAGACGTAAAATTCCGGTTTGTGGCCTCAGCATTAAGCGCGGATGAACACGGCCGAAATCCTGGCGCCACCTTTTGCCGCAGGAGGCTTGATCGGCCGTGCGGACAAGCGAATATAAGGTCAAGGAGACGCTTCATGGACGACCTTCATCCTATCGTTCCGCCCGCTCATCCGATTCACAAGAAGCCGCTTCCCAGCTGGCGGTGGGTGCCGCAGTTCTTTATCAATCCGCTGACCATCTATTCGGAAGATTCGTTCCGGCTGACCTTCGGCCGGGCGCGTGCCTTAGGAGTAGATACAGTCGCCGTCGCTGACCCGGAAGGCATCAACCACGTCCTGAAAGCGAATATGGACAACTATTTGCGCCCGATCGTCCAGGCGCGTTTGTTCCGCCCGGTCATGGGCAACGGGCTGTTCCTGTCCGAAGGCCAGGTGTGGCGCAGGCAAAGGCGCATGCTGGCGCCGATCTTCAGTCCTGCCGCCATCGGTGACCTGATCCCGCATTTCCAGTCCGCCGGCGAGCAGATGGTCAAGCGCCTGGAAGGCCAGCCGCGTGTGCGCTTCACTGAGGTTTTTCACCGCGCCGCGCTCGATGCCGTCCTGAAGGCGCTGTTTTCGCTGCAGGCTGACGACAACCGTGCCCGCATTCCACAGTTGGCGCGTCAGTATCTGGAGGGCGCTGGCCGGCCGACCGTTCTGGATGCCATCGCCCCGACTGAGGAGCATTTCGGCTGGGCCCTGGGCAGCCGACGCCGCTTTCAGCGCGAATGGCACGCTGTCGTCGACGAGGTCATCGCGGCACGCAAATCCTCCGGTTCCGACGATCGGCACAAGCGCGGGGACCTGCTTGACCTTTTGCTGGCGGCTCGCGATCCGCAAACGGGCGCCGCCATTGACGACGCCGAAATCCGTGACCAGTGCGCGACCCTGCTTGCGGCGGGTTTTGAGACAACCTCGCGCCTGCTGTTCTGGGCGACCTATCTGCTCAGCCTGGATAGCGTCGAACAGGAGCGCATCCGTGACGAAGTCCGCGCCTTCCCGGTCGAGCGCGTGACGACCATGGACGACATCAAGCACTGGCCGCGTCTGCGGAACGCGCTTCTGGAAGCGCTGAGGCTCTATCCGCCGGTCGCCTACGTCGTACGCAAGGCCATCAACGACGACGTCATCATGGGTCACGACGTCAAGGCAGGCACCGATGTCTGGATCAGCCCGTGGATCATCCACCGCCACACCAAACACTGGAACGATCCGACGGCTTTCAAGCCCTCGCGCTTCGACGGCATCCCCTCGCCCTGGACCAGCATGGACACCTACCTGCCGTTCGGCGGCGGCGGGCGTATCTGCATCGGCGCCGGCTTCGCCATGGTCGAGGCCCAGATCATCCTGGCCGGCCTTTTGTCGCGCCACCGCGTGATACCTGAGGACAAGCGCCCTATCCTGCCGGTCTTCCGGCTGGCGACAGTTCCCGACCGCGATCCATGGTTTGGATTGGAGGCCGTCTGAGCCTATATTTTCTATAGCGCCGCCCCCCACACCACCTTATAAGCAGGCCATATTTCCTTAAGTTCGCAGAGCCATGGCCCGCTACAATCCCAAAGAGACCGAACCGAAACAACGCCAGCGTTGGGACGATGCCCAGGTCTTTCTTACCCAGACCGACCCGTCCAAGCCGAAATACTATGTGCTCGAGATGTTCCCCTATCCGTCGGGGCGCATTCACATGGGCCACGTGCGCAACTACGCCATGGGCGACCTGGTTGCCCGGTTCAAGCGTGCGCGCGGTTTCAATGTCCTGCACCCCATGGGTTGGGACGCATTCGGCATGCCAGCCGAGAACGCCGCCATGGAACGCAAGATCCACCCCAAGGGCTGGACCTACGACAATATCGCCAATATGCGCAGCGAGCTGAAGCGCCTGGGCCTGTCGATCGACTGGACGCGCGAATTCGCCACCTGCGACCCGGCCTATTACGGCAAGCAACAGAAGTGGTTCCTGGACCTGCTGAAGAACGACCTGGTCTATCGCCGCGAAAGCCAGGTCAACTGGGATCCGGTGGACATGACTGTCCTGGCCAACGAGCAGGTTATCGAAGGCCGCGGCTGGCGGTCGGGCGCACCTGTCGAAAAGAAGAAGCTGACCCAGTGGTTCATGCGCATCACGCGTTTTGCCGACGATCTGATCGAAGGCCTGACGACGCTGGAACGCTGGCCGGACAAGGTGCGGCTGATGCAGTCGAACTGGATCGGCAAGTCGCGCGGCCTGCAAATGACCTTCCCGTTTGCCGATCGTGACGGCGGTGTAGAGGTCTATACGACGCGCCCCGACACCCTGTTCGGCGCGGCCTTTATCGCCATCGCCGCAGACCACCCGCTGGCCCAGACGGCTGCGGCTGCTAACACGGAACTGGCCGCCTTCATCAAGTCGATCAGCAAGGGCGGCGTGTCGCAGGCCGATATCGACACGGCCGAGAAGCAGGGTTTCAACACCGGCATCAAGGTCAAGCATCCGTTCAAGCCGGGCGAGACGCTCGACGTCTGGGTCGCCAACTTTGTGCTGATGGACTACGGCACCGGCGCCATCTTCGGCTGCCCTGCGCACGACCAGCGCGACCTCGATTTCGCGCGCAAATACGATCTGAACGTCACTGAAGTCGTCCTGCCGCAAGGCGCCGATCCGGAAGCCTTCAGGGTTGGCAACGAAGCCTATACCGGCCCGGGCACCCTCTTCCACTCGGCCTTCCTGGACGGGATGGAAATCGAAGACGCCAAGAATGCCGCGATCGAAAAGATCGAAGCCATGGGCCTGGGTCAGGGCGCGACGGTGTTCCGCCTGCGCGACTGGGGCGTTTCGCGCCAACGCTATTGGGGTTGCCCGATCCCGATCATCCACTGCGATGATTGCGGCGTCGTGCCTGTGCCCGACGACCAGTTGCCGGTCGTCCTGCCCGAAGACGTCACCTTTGACGTACCGGGCAATCCTCTGGAACGCCATCCGACCTGGAAGCACGTCAAGTGCCCGCACTGCGCCAAGGATGCTAAGCGCGAAACAGACACGCTCGACACCTTCGTCGACTCGTCGTGGTACTTTGCCCGCTTCACTGATCCGAACGCCGAAGCGCCGGTCAACAAGGACGCCGCCGACTACTGGCTGGCGGTCGATCAGTATATCGGCGGCATCGAACACGCCGTCCTGCACCTGCTCTATGCCCGCTTCATCACGCGCGCGCTGAACCACTGCGGCTATCTGAGCGTCAAGGAGCCGTTCGCCGGCCTGTTTACGCAAGGCATGCTGACGCACGAGACCTATAAGACCGCCGACGGCCAGTGGGTCGAGCCGGCGGATGTCGACGTTTCGGCCGAAGGCGGACAGCGGATTGCCAAGCGCGTGTCGACCGGCGAGGCGCTCACCATTGGCGACAGCGAAAAGATGTCGAAGTCGAAGAAGAATACCGTCGCTCCTGGCGATATCTTCGACACTTATGGCGTCGATTCCGCGCGTCTTTTTGTTCTTTCGGACTCGCCCCCGGAACGCGACGTGCAGTGGTCGACTTCGGGCGTCGAAGGCTCGTGGCGGTTTACCCACCGCGTGTGGGACCTGTTCGACGGCCTAAGTGACGAAAATGTTCCGTGTACGGATGAAAGGGCTGCCAACGACCTGCTAAAGGCCGCTCACAAAACGGTCAAGCTGGTCACCGATGGCTTTGAAGGCTTCCGCTTCAATGCCGCCATCGCCAAGCTGTACGAGCTGGTCACCATCATCCGCACCAGCGACGTGACAAAGACGGGCTCGACGGCCCGTCGCGAAGCCCTGACCTTGCTGGCCGGACTGATCGCGCCGGTCACGCCGCACCTCGCTGAAGAATGCTGGGCGGCAATTGGTGAATCAGCGATGGTCG
>CBIHPL010000332.1:0-4664 GCA_966212005.1 uncultured Asticcacaulis sp. | reverse complement strand
GAAGGCGGCGCCATCTATGCCTTGTCGGGGGTTTTACGCGACACCATTGCCCGCAACGGTTACGCCGATCTGATACTGGACCTCAGGCCCGACATGAACGCCGGACAGGTTGCGTCCAAGCTCGGCCGCGCCTCAGCCAAGGACAGCCTGTCGAACCGCCTGCGCAAGACGCTGAACCTGTCGCCGGCCGCCATCGGCCTGATGCACGAAACAAAGGCCGCCGACATCAAGGCTGTGCCACTGCGCCTGACCGCCATGCAGGAACTCGATCGCGCCATCTCCTCGGCCGGCGGCATCCGCTTCGAGGCTCTGACGCCCGGTTTTGAACTGAAAGCCCTGCCCGGCGTTTACGCCATAGGCGAGATGCTCGACTGGGAGGCGCCTACCGGCGGCTACCTGCTCCAGGCCTGTTTTGCCACGGCGGTCGCGGCGGCGCGAAGCATTTCCGGCTGACCGGTCACGCGCCTATCACGCGTATGCGTTAGAGACTCTGATGAAAGCGCCGATGATTTCTGATATGACGTTGCCGTCCCGCTCGGCTATAGGCGATACTCTACCGGGGGAGTTTCCTTTCACCGGCGTTTCTGTTTTCGTTGTTTCAGGTCACGCATGACGTCATCCGCAACGCCCGCGCGCGCGCCTGTGCCCGAAGGCTTCAAGCCGCCCAAGGCCAGCCTGCACACCCGCGTCCTGCCGGGCTTCAAGTGGTCGCTGGGCGTCACCCTCACCTATCTGTCGCTGATCGTCCTGATCCCGCTGGCGGCGCTGGCGGCGCGGCCGTGGGAACACGGCCTGCAGGGCTTTCTGTTCAACCAGACCGATGAGCGCGTGCTGTCGGCCCTGCGCCTGAGCTTCAGCGTCGCCGCCGCAGCCGCCTTTCTCAACCTGTTCATAGGCCTGGCCATCGCCTGGGTGCTGACACGTTATGAATTTCCGGGCAAGCGTCTGATGGACGCCCTGGTCGACCTGCCGTTCGCCCTGCCGACCGCCGTCGCCGGCATTGCGCTTACCGCGCTCTATGCCCCCAACGGCTGGATCGGTTCGCTTCTGACGCCGCTCGGCATCAAGGTCGCCTATACCCCGCTTGGTATCTTTGTCGCCCTGGTCTTCGTCGGCCTGCCCTTCATCGTCCGCAGCGTCCAGCCGGTCCTGGCCGAGTTCGATGCCGAGGTCGAGGAAGCCGCCCGCACGCTTGGCGCCACCCCGATGCAGACCGCTATCCGCGTTATCCTGCCTGGACTGACACCGGCTTTAATCTCGGGCTTTTCGCTTTCGCTGGCGCGCGCCGTCGGTGAATACGGCTCGGTCATCTTCATCGCCGGCAACAAGCAGAACGTTACCGAGATTGCACCCCTGCTCATCATCATCAAGCTGCAGGAATTCGATTATGCCGGCGCTGCCAGTGTCGCACTCATCATGCTGATGATGTCGTTCGGCGTGCTGATCGTGCTCAACATGGTCCAGCTCTGGATTTCCGGCCGTGGTCAGGGAGCCGCGAAATGACCGCACGCGCCCCGACCCCTCCCAAGACCCCCGGCGCCATCGGCCTGACCGCCACCGCGATTCTGTGGCTGGGTCTGATTATTATCCTGCCGCTGGTCGTCGTTATCGTCGAAGCGCTCAAGGACGGTCCGTCTCCCTATCTGGCGGCGATGACCCAGCCCGACACGGTTTCAGCCGTCCAGCTGACCCTTCTGGTCGCGGCCATCGCCGTACCGCTCAACGCCGTCTTCGGCCTGGCGGCGGCGTGGTGCATCACGCGCTTCGAATTCAAGGGCAAGGGCATCCTGCTCACCATCCTGGACCTGCCCTTCACCATTTCGCCGGTCATTTCGGGCCTGGTGTGGATCCTGCTGTTCGGCGCCAATGGCTGGTTCGGCGGTTTCCTGCGTGAACACGACATCAAGATCGTCTTTGCCCTGCCCGGCCTTGTGCTGGCGACGGTTCTTGTCACCCTGCCCTTCGTCGCGCGCGAACTGATCCCGCTGATGATCGACCAGGGCACGGACGAAGAGGTCGCCGCCGTCACGCTCGGCGCGCGCGGCTGGGACGTCTTTTTCCGCATCACCCTGCCCAATATCAAGTGGGCGCTGCTCTACGGCGTTCTGCTCTGCACCGCGCGTGCCATGGGTGAATTCGGCGCCGTCAGCGTCGTGTCGGGCCACATTCGCGGCCTGACCAACACCTTGCCGTTGCAGATCGAAATCCTGCACTATCAATATGAATCGGTCGCGGCCTTCGCCTGCGCCTCCATCCTGACGGGCCTGGCCCTGATTACCCTGGTCCTTAAGACCCTGCTTGAGTGGCGCTTTGCCGGCGAACTGGCCGCCCACCGGAGACACTGAAGTCTATGTCTTTGATTGTTCAAAACGTTTCCAAGAGCTTCACCAACTTCGCGGCGCTGCACGAAGTGTCTTTCGAGGCGCGCCCGCGTGAGTTCCTGGCGCTCCTGGGGCCCTCGGGTTCGGGCAAGACGACGCTTCTGCGCCTGCTGGCCGGCCTCGACCAGCCGAATTCCGGCTCGATCACCTTCGAAGGCGAAGACTTTCTGCAACTGAACGCACGCGACCGCCGCGTCGGCATGGTCTTTCAGTCCTACGCCCTGTTCCGCCACATGACGGTCGCCCAGAACATTGCCTTTGGTCTCGACGTCCGCCCGTCCGGCGAACGCCCTTCCAAGCTCGAGATCAAGGCCAAGGTCGAAAGCCTTCTCAGCCTTATCCAGATGGAAGATTTCGGCAAGCGCTTCCCGACCCAGCTGTCCGGTGGTCAAAGGCAGCGCGTCGCCCTGGCCCGCGCGCTTGCGATCTCGCCCCGCCTGCTGCTGCTCGATGAGCCCTTCGGCGCGCTCGATGCCCTGGTGCGCAAGGACTTGCGCCGCTGGCTGCGCAAGATTCATGACGAGACCGGCGTCACCACCGTCTTCGTGACCCATGACCAGGAAGAGGCGCTGGACCTTGCCGACCGCGTCGTTGTGCTGAAGGACGGCGAGATCGAACAGATCGGCGAACCGCTGGAACTGTACCGCCAGCCCAGGACCGCCTTCGTCTTCGACTTCCTGGGCCATGCCAATATCGCGCAAGGCAATCTGTCGGGCGGCAAGATCGCCTTCGATGGCTTTTCCGTGCCTGCGGTATCGTCTGCGCCCGAGGGCCAGGTCACGGTACGCTTCCGCCCGTTCGACAGCGAAGTCTCGCGCACCGGTCCGGGCTTTGCCGGAAAGGTCCTGTCGGTTCTGCCGGCCGGCGCCAACCTGCGTCTGGAAATCCGCCTGAGCGATGGCACGGTCTACGAGACCCAGCACGCCCACAACTCGGACGCCTCGACCCTGCATGCCGGCGATGACGTCTTTGTCCGCCCGACCAAGGTCTATGCCTTCGCCTGATCGCGAGGCAGGGCACTGTACCAGAACTTAAAGCACATGAGCGCAGTCGGTATTCCGGCTGCGCTCATGTGTTTTAGATTGGATATTTTCAAACTATAGAAGGCGATGGACTTTAGTTCGGCAACAAGTTCCCCCTTCCGTCACGGCGCAAGCGCCGCGACACCTTCCCCGTAAACAGGGAAAGAAAAGAAATAAGCCGAGATATTCCTTCCCCGTTTACGGCGAAGGTGGACGCGAAGCGGACGGAAGAGGGCGTCCGCATCAAACCAAAGGCTCTACCTAAACCGATTATGTCTAGCTCCGCTACACGCTGTTCGATTAGCCAATCTAAACTTCAGCGCCAATATAAACCAATCTAGTAGAGATTAAAGTCAATTGACACAGTTTGGACTAAATCATATTAAATCAGTGTAGATTGAATACGGCAGCAGGAGAGGCAACACATGCTATCCATGAAAGCCAAATACGCGTTGAAGGCGCTTATTTACATGGCTCAAAGTGATGCTCCCCAGCTGCCCTCCAAGCAGATCGCGGAAGCTGAAAACATACCGCAGAAGTTCCTGGATAATATTCTTCAGGAACTGCGCCAGAACGGCATCGTCGATTCCAAGCGAGGGATCTTCGGTGGTTACTTCCTGGCCAAATCGCCGAAGGACATCTTTCTGGGCGATATCATACGCATTATCGACGGTCCGCTGGCGCCGATCCGCTGCGCTTCGCTGACCGCCTACCAGAAGTGCGACGACTGCCGGGATGAAGCGGCATGCCGTCTGCGCCACGTCATGCTGGATGTGCGCAACGCCATGTCGGACATTCTGGACGGCCGATGTCTGGCCGATCTCATTGGCATTAAAGCCGCTTAACACCGCCTGATTTCACACGTTTCACCGCTTTTCAAAGACGAGGATCACATGAGTGTATCGTCCATCGCGCCCGCGCGCCCGAATGTCGCCGAACTGAGCGACATTGAACGCCACATTCTGCAGAGCCTGCAGCAAATCCGTTTCGGCACGCTGGAAATCGTTATCCACGATTCCCGCGTCGTCCAGATCGAACGCTCCGAAAAAGTGCGCTTCGATGTCAAGGGCAAGCCCCTCAGCGAAAGTCTGTCCTGAGCCTCGCAAGCTCAGTCGAACCATAACAAAAACAACAAAGTCGCTGACCGGACCACGGAGGTGATGTGCACATGACCATAGGAATATCTTCCATGAAATCGTACATCCTGGCCGGCACTGCGCTCGGCCTAATCCTTGCCAGCGCCCCTGCTTTTGCTGCCGGT
>CBIHPL010000331.1:0-4668 GCA_966212005.1 uncultured Asticcacaulis sp. | reverse complement strand
GCTTCGTCGACGCGCATCGAGCGGGTGGCGTTGTCGAGAACGCGCGCGGCCAGGGGAATGTCATCGGGGCGAGTATCATGAGCAAGCGTTGTTATTACGAAGTGCTGGAAGTCGAGCGTAGCGTCGATGACGCCACGCTGAAATCAGCCTTCCGCAAGAAGGCGATGCAACATCACCCGGACCGCAACCAGGGCGACGATCAGGCCGAGGCGCGCTTCAAGGAAGTCAACGAAGCCTATAGCGTCCTCAGCGATCCGCAAAAGCGTGCGGCTTATGACCGCTTCGGCCACGCCGGCATGAACGGCCAGTCGGCCGGCGGCGGCTTCAACGGTTTCGGCGGTGGCGCGCAGGGTTTCTCCAACGTCGAAGACATCTTCTCCGAAATGTTCGGCGACATCTTCGGCCAGCAGCGCCGGCCCTCCGGTCCGCAGCGCGGCGCAGACGTCCGCTTCGACTACGAAATTACGCTGGAACAGGCCTATAAGGGCGACAGCATCGACATCACCATCCCGACAACCCTGACCTGCGAAGCCTGTAACGGTTCCGGCGCCAAGCCCGGTACGCGGCCCCAGGCCTGCGGCACCTGCGCCGGTCATGGCCGCGTGCGCACCTCCAACGGCTTCTTCGCCGTGGAACGCACCTGCCCGACCTGCAACGGCCAGGGCCAGATCATCAAGGACGTCTGCGACAGTTGCAAGGGCCACGGTCAGGTTCGCCACAACAAGGCACTCAACGTCCGCATCCCCGCCGGCGTCGATGACGGTGCGCGTATCCTGCTCAAGGGCGAAGGCCAGGCCGGCGCCAAGGGCGGCCCCAAGGGCGATCTCTATATCTTCCTAAGCGTCGCCGAACACGACATTTTCGAGCGCGACGGTCTGGACCTGCACTGCTCCATCCCCGTACCGATGTCGACGGCCGTCCTTGGCGGCAGCATGGAAGTGCCGTGCCTGATGGGCGGCGAGAATTGCGATGGCCAGTGCAAGCTCGACGTGACCATACCGGAAGGCGCCCAGACAGGTCACAAGGTCAAGCTCAAGGGCCGCGGCATGCCGGGCCTGAACTCGCGGCAGAAGGGCGATCTGGTCGTCGAGCTGTTCGTCGAGACGCCCAAGCACCTGACACCGCGCCAGAAGGAGCTGATGAAGGAATTCGCCGCCATCTGCGAGGAAAAATCCTACGCCCAGAGCCAGGGCTTCGTGCATAAGGCCAAGCGCTTCTGGGACGACATCACCGGCGCCGCCGCCCAATAAGGGCAGGGTCGCGGACCCTGCACCCGGAATCGCTACGGAGCGATGTGCGAAAAGTGTGCAGCGGTTTTCGCTTAACGTCGCGACCAAGCAATTATGTTTGCAATACCCGCCGGTCCCTCACCGGCGGGTTTTCATTTTCGCTTTGACCTGACGCCGCGCACACCCTATCGGACTACGAAACTTCGTAAGGACAAACTTATGACCGCACCGACGCTTCGTTTTGCCGTCAATGGATACAAGGGCCGTATGGGCCAGGCCATCCTGCGTGTGCTGGAAGAAGGCAAGCATTCGATCGCCGCGAAGTTCGACAAGGGCGAACTGCCGAACCTGGTCAAGGCCGACTGCGTCATCGACTTCTCGACGCCGGAAGCCTCGCTGGCCCTGCTGGAGGCCTGCGCCAACGAAGGCCTGAGCCGCCCGCGTCCGCTGGTGCACGTCATCGGCTCGACCGGTTTCACCCAGGAGCAGCTGGCGCGCATTCCGCAATATGCCGATCAGGTCATCATCATCCGCTCGGGCAATTTTTCGCTGGGCATCAACCTCCTGATGGGGCTCCTCAAGCAGGCCAGCGCCCGCTTGTCGGCCGAGGATTGGGACATCGAGATCCTGGAAGGCCATCATAAGCGCAAGGTCGATGCGCCCTCAGGCACAGCCCTGATGCTGGGCGAAGCTGCCGCTTACGGCCGGGGTGTGAAACTGGACGACGTCAAGGTGGCCGCGCGCGACGGCATTACCGGCGCCCGTGAAGCGGGCACGATCGGCTTCTCAGTCGTCCGCGCCGGCGGTATCGTTGGCGAGCACTCGGCCATTCTGGCTTCGGAAGACGAAATCCTGACCCTGTCGCACTCGGCGCGCGACCGCACCCTGTTTGCCCGTGGCGCCGTCCAGGCGGCGATCTGGGGCCGCAAGCAGACGGCAGGTCTCTACGACATGCAGGACGTCCTGGGATTTTAGAATAATACAGCAGATTCAGGACCATCCATGTCTGATCCGTTCTATTGCAAATTGTACATTGATACCGGTGAGGATATCGACGATTTGAATGCAGTGCTAAACGAACTGGCCCTTGGTATTTTTAGCGGCTTGCCTGTTGAGATGCCATTGTATCGGAACGAGAATTTTGACGCCGATAAAAGTAAGCAAACTTCCTACGACTTTATTGAGAGCTCGCGATATTATTCTGAGATCGGTATGATTGAAGAGGTGCCAGAGAAGCTGTCAAACTTCCAGGCGGGAGTAGCGTCCCTGGTATCGAAGCTCCGTGAAAGCGGGCGCATTGTAACGGCGGCCTGTGATTTTGAGGATTTTATCGCTTCCGAAACCGGCTGGAACTGGACGAAGAGTCAGCCTTATCCACCGAAAAGCGACCACTAAAGATAAAAAGCCGCCCATTTTCGGGCGGCTTTCTCAATCAAAGATGACGGAGCCTCAGGCCTTCTTGGCCTGGAACTTCATGGCTGTCTTCGTCGTGCCGACGACGCCAACGACACCATAGGCAAACACGTACATCATGACGACCTGGACAATGGCCGACAGACGGCGGAAATCGGGAATGTGCAAAGGATCGCCGGTCAGGCGCGGCAGGAAGATGCTTACCGCATAGGCGCCGAGCACGGTCAAAAGGGCTTTAAGCGCCAGACTGTCATTCTTCTGCTGGAAAATGCCGATGACCAGGCCGATAAGCAGGACCAGCATAAGGTTCACAGCTGCCAAGGTGGCCTGAAGTCCATCGCCGAGCGACAGGATGAAATTCCAGATATCGTTCATGAGCTACCCTCTCAAGGTTCATGGATCGGATCGAACCGTCTGGCTCGCCCCACCGGTTAATTCCTATTCACCATAAATAATGATTCAATGCGGTTGTCCATGTTCGTCGAACGCGGTTACGGGTCTGCCAGCGCAAAACCACGTATCGCAGGCATATCAAGAATTTGAAAAAGCTCAGGATTTAGAGGCGATAATAACCGGGATGAGCGGACGGCTCAGATTTACCGGCATGAACAGCGACTTTATGCGTTCGCACAGCCAGATGACGCCCCACGCGACAGCGAAGAGTACGACTGTCTGGATTTCCGTTTCCATTTGCATGAAGTCAGGCCAGATCGGCTCAGATCCGTAAACCCAGGGCCACACTGCGGTGACCAGCATGGCGGGAGCTACCGCCAGTGGCGCTTTCAGCCAGCTTCGACCACGTGGAAGGGCAAAGCCGATAAACAGACTGAACACCAGCGCCGGCACAAGATTGAGGCCAATCAACGCGGCCGAAGTGGAATCCACGACGGCCCAAAAAAACTGCACAAACTCGCCCATATAAAAAGTCTTTCAAAAGCGTCGCTGCTTATAAGTCTCTTGCGCGCAGCGGCGGTAAGCGGAACATGGTCACTCTCATATAATTCCCGGCTACCTGAATTCTCCTTTAGGCAGCCGTTCATCCCGTGTTCATCCCGGGCTGATTTCGGCTATCAGGAGAATTCCACGATAAGAAATCGATATGGAGACGCCCGACCTGAAGACTGGGACGCTTCGTTGTTGCAGTAAATTGAAATAATGTGGTTATCTGATCACAGATACGTGTGTTACGCGAACAGCGTTCGCTCATGTGGCGACCTGACTGAGCGCAGGAGTCACTGGTAAGACAGGTAAGCGCGCGCGCTTAGCGGCCGGTCGAACCGAAGCCGCCGCCACCGCGCTGGGTTTCGTCAAGCGAGTCTTCAGTCTGCCAGGCAATGCGGGCATGGCGCGCGACGACCATCTGGGCGATCCGGTCGCCGCGATTGATGATAAAGTCTTCCGAACCCAGATTGATCAGGATGACACCGATCTCGCCGCGATAGTCGGAATCGACCGTGCCGGGCGAGTTGAGGCAGGTGATGCCGAATTTCAGCGCCAGGCCCGAGCGCGGACGAACCTGGACCTCATAGCCTTGCGGGATAGCGATCTTCAGGCCGGTCGGCACAAGGGCGCGCGCCAGCGGCTTAAGCGTCAGGGTTTCGCCCTCGGTGATCGCCGCGCGCAGGTCGAGGCCGGCGGAACCCTCGGTCTCATACGCCGGCAGAGCCAGGCCGGCAGCGTGCGGCAGTTGCACGACCCGGGCGGTGACTTCGGGTTCGGAGGTCGGGACGGCGTGGGCGTTCATGGCAAGGGCTCGCAGGTGTTTGGCTATGTATGAATCGCCCTGCCCATTCATGGGGCGAGCGAGGTGAAAGTATAGCTTTCGCCCGCGAGGGGACCGCCGTCAGGCGGTGGGCGGGGCCAACATCAGCCACAACTCCGAGGTTGGAGTTTTGAACACCCGGCGGTCACCCCGCCCACCATTTGCTCCGCAAATGGTCCCCCCTCCCCGCAAGCAGGGAGGGCGAAGTAGACTCTACTCTTTCACAAATCGGCACGCCGCTACAGCGCCCAATGGAACAGTTAA
>CBIHPL010000330.1:0-4697 GCA_966212005.1 uncultured Asticcacaulis sp. | reverse complement strand
ATTGCGTCGGGTCGTCAACGGCTTCGCCATGAAATAGACGGCGAAGGGAATAGCCGTAGCTATGCCCAGGGCCGCGATACGCAGAGGCCAGACCTGCCAGCCGAAGATCGAGGTGATGATTTTGGCCAGCCACGGGAAGCCCGCCGGAATGTCCGGATAGCCGAAATCGAAATATTCGCCCGAAACGACGAAGTGACCTTCTTCCCAGATGACGTGACTGATCAGGCCGATATAAAACCGCCAGATGGTCATGACGGCGACGAGAATCAGACCCGCCTTCAGCAGGGTATTATCGTCGCCGAACAGCTGCTTGCGTGGTCCGCTCTGCGCTACGGGCAATTCGTCGAGTTCGTAGTATTTCGGATCGGCCATCGTTCCCCCGTGGAATCTGGAGGGGCGACTATATCAGCCAATTCGCTGAGCGAAAGGGCCGTTGCCGTCAGTCGCCGATCGGCTCGCGCACGGCATTGCCGACGGTATAGTCGGCAGCGACGCGGACATCGCGCAGGTGGCGGACGCGGCGGATCGATTCTTCGTAGAGCGGGTGGGCCTTATAGGCACGGAAGTCGTCCAGGGTTTCGAACTCGCCATAGACGATCACATCGATGTCGTTGGCCAGCTGGTCGATCTTTTCGTTCAGCGATACTTCGAGGAGCTTCGCATGCGGGATCTGGGTCAGGACCGACAGGCCGCTGTGGATGGCGTTGAGATCGGCGCGATCCTTACAGCTGAACATAACGATGTGACGGATCATACGGGCCAAACGATTATTTCAAAGGCAACAAGGCCTTACTCCATAAAGGCTTGGAGCGGGCCGTCAAGGGACTTGTTGCCGCAGGCTCAGGCGCTGCCAGATCAGGCGTCGGTGGCGCAGTCGGCCGTATGGCGATGGGCAAGGCGCGGCGCGCTGTAGTTGATGGCGTGGGCTGCCGCCACCAGCAGGGCGCCGAAGACGCTCAGGGCCGTTTCATAGTCGTGCAAGGCCGGAATGAAGGCGGCCAAGGTCAGCAGGAAAAGCCCGCCCGCCATCGGCACGGTGACTTCGGTCTTGAGCCAGGCGTTCGACTGCTGCACGGCCAGGACGCTGGTCGGGATGGCCATGAGAACGAGCGCGGCATGGACCCAGTCGTTCTGGGCAAAGGCGCCGAACATGGGCAGGGCCGCGAGGACAAACGGAAGCAGAAGACAATGAGCGACGCACAGGGCCGAAAGACCCATGGATGCGATGTCGAGCCACTTGCTTTTGATAGGAGTCATCTGCCGTTTCCTGTGGCTACTGCAAATATGTTATACCGTAACTCTTGGCAAGAGGGCGCGGCGGAAATTTAACCGCGCCGACGCTTTGTTATAATATAACATATCATAAGGCAAGCCAGAAATTGGCAGCAGGGATCATTTCAAATAGGGACGGATTGTCGCGTCCTGCGCGGCCCAGGTATCGACGGCCAGCTTGCCGAAATAGGCAGAACCGGCCGCGCCCAGGTGGGTGTAGTCGAAAGCCTGTTTGACGGGGGCCGTGCCCTGTGAGGCGTCGCTGAACACGGCCGGTACTGATGTGCCGGTGTTTTCGGTGTCGAGGATGTTTTGCGGGATGGGTTCGCCGGCCATGCGGTTGGCGGCGGGCAGGCCCATGTCCTGAACGGCCTTCTGGCTGACGTCATAAAAGTCGACGACCTGATAGCCGCCTTCTTTCGCCACCCGTTTGATGGCGTCCGCCCACGGTTGAAGGTCGGCGCGCAGCTTGCCGTCCTTGAACCAGCGCTGGGTCAGGGGCGTGACATAGACCGGCACGGCGCCGGCGGCGGTGATGTCGTCGCCGAAGGCGCGCATGTTGAGCGGAAACTCGGTCTTGATGTCGGTGTGACGCTCCGGCTTCGACGAGCCGTCATTGTGTCCGAAGCCGATCCAGACATAGGTTTTGCTAAAGCCGGCGTTGTCGCGCATCTGTTCGAGCGCCTTGTCCCACAGCCCTTCGGCCCGATAGCTCTTGGAACTGCGGCCGCCGCGCGCCAGGTTTATGCATGAAACTTCAGGCTTGAACTGGGCGCAGAAGCCATCGCCGTAGCCCGCCTTGTTGGTCATGGTCGAATCGCCAATCATGATGACGCGAATGGGCTTGAGCGGTTCGGCGTGCGCGGAAGCGGTCCAGGTGAAGGCAGGCAAGGCAAGGACGAGAAGGGCGAGGGCGGCGCGGCGGATCGGCATGGGATTTCCTTGTTTATGTGCTTTCAACGGCCTGGACCCGAGAGTCTGTCGCTGCCGGACTTGATCTAAACCGTAACCGGACTACATACATATCTTCGCAAACCTGAGAGGCAGCCAATGCATATAGAAATCTGGTCGGATGTCATCTGTCCGTTCTGCTACATCGGCAAGACACAGCTGGACGCTGCGTTGAAAGACATCGGCGTCACGGCGCAGATCGAGCACCGCGCGTTCCGCCTGATGCCTGGCGACGCGGTGGCGCCGGTCGAGGAGATGTTCGCCAGGAAATACGGCCAGTCGCCGCAACAGGCCGAAACCACGATGCGCAATGTCGAAGCAACGGCTGCAAACGAGGGTCTTGAGTTCCATATCGCCGGCACGCTGACGGGCGATACGCTGGATGCTCACAAACTGCTGCTCCTCGCCGGTGACAGAGGCATCCAGCCCCAGCTGCTCAATCGGCTGTACCGGGCCTATTTCACCGAAACGCGCAATGTCTTCGATCGTGACGCCCTGCTCGACCTGGCGGTGGACGCGGGACTGGACCGGACGGAGGCGGGGCAGGCGCTTGATTCGGCCGAGCTGGCGGCGCGCGTAGCGGCTGACCAGCGGACGGCGCAGACCTTCGGCGTGCGCGGCGTGCCGTTCGTTGTCATAGACCGGAAGTTCGCTGTATCCGGCGCGCAGGGAAAGGGCAACTTCGTCAAGGCCTTGCAGGCTGCCATTGCTGAAAAGCCGGTCGCGGTCGGCAGTGACGGCGCGGCCTGTGATATAAATGGCTGCGATCCCGCATAAAAATAAAAAGCAGTTGCGATTGGCGCGGGAGAAAGTGCGGCCTATATAGGGCCAAATCACAGGTTTGCCGCGATAAGTGCGGTTGATCCGCTGCACATTTTTCCCATCGCTTCGAAAGCTTCGATATGAGTCCCGCGCCTGCGCCTCAAGCCACCCAGACCAAGCCTTTTCCAAAGCCCAAGCCCAAGTTCCAGGAAACCCTGGCCTTTCTTAATCCCTATCTTTGGCCAAAGGAGCGCGCCGACCTGAGACTGCAGGTGGTTTGGGCGCTCTTGTTCATGCTGCTGGGCAAGCTTTTGACGGTTGCCATTCCCTATACCTATAAATGGGCGACCAATGCCCTGACCGATGCGGATCGCAGCGTTACCTTCTGGGGCGTGGTGGCCGCGGGGCCCATCGTACTGGTCGTCGCCTATGGCGTTGCCCGCATGATGGCGCAGATCCTCAATAATATTCGCGACGCCCTGTTCGCTGCGGTCGGTCAGCACGCCGTGCGCGGCCTGGCCAATCGCGCCTTCGGCCACCTGCACAACCTGTCCCTGCGCTTTCACCTGCAGCGCCGCACCGGCGGGCTGTCCCGTGTCATCGAACGCGGCAAGAACGGAATCGAGACCATCATCCGTCTGTCGATGATGGTCGGCATTCCGACGGCAGTGGAGTTCGTCCTTACCGCCGTCATCCTGTGGATGCAGTTCAACATCTGGTACGTCGTCGTCGTCGCCGTGACGGTCGTCATCTATGTCTGGTTCTCGATCGTGGCGTCGAACTGGCGCATCTCGATCCGCAAGGACATGAACGAAGCGGACTCGGACTCGATGTCGAAGGCGGTCGACTCGCTGCTCAACTTCGAGACGGTCAAATATTTCGGCAACGAACAACTCGAAGCCGACCGTTACAACCGCGCCACCGGCATGTACGAAAAGGCGGCGATCAAGACCTACACCTCGCTGGCCTGGCTCAATATCGGCCAGGCGGTGATCTTCTCGATCGGCATGGCTATCGTCATGCTGATGTCGGCGTGGGAAGTGGCGAACGGCCGCCAGACCGTCGGTCATTTCGTCATGGTCAACGCCTTCATGATGCAGCTGGCCATCCCGCTGAACTTCATCGGTACGCTCTACCGCGAAATCTCGACCGGCCTCGTCGATATGGATGCGATGTTCACCCTGCTGGACGAGCCGAAGGAGGTCGTCGATGCGGCGGATGCAAAAGAGCTGGCGGTGGCCAGCGCCGCCGTGTCGTTCAAGGATGTGCGCTTCTCCTACGACCCCGACCGCGAAATTCTCAAGGGCGTCAGCTTCGACGTGCCGGCCGGCAAGACGGTCGCCATCGTCGGCCCCTCAGGCGCCGGCAAGTCGACCATTTCGCGCCTGCTGTTTCGTTTCTACGACGTCAAGGGCGGATCGATCGAGATCGACGGCCAGGATATTCGCACCGTCACGCAGGCGAGCTTACGCCACGCCATCGGCATGGTGCCGCAGGACACGGTGCTGTTCAACGATACGGTCGCCTACAATATCGGTTACGGCAAGTTCGGCGCGTCACGCGAAGAGGTCGAGGATGCCGCCGAGCGGGCCCAGATTGCCGCCTTTATCGCCTCGCTGCCCAAGGGCTACGATACAGAGGTCGGCGAGCGCGGGCTCAAGCTGTCGGGCGGCGAGAAGCAGCGCGTCGCCATCGCCCGCACCCTTCTGAAG
>CBIHPL010000329.1:0-4704 GCA_966212005.1 uncultured Asticcacaulis sp. | reverse complement strand
ATCGGTGCGACAGGGAATGAAGCGCTGGTCTCGCTCTCGAGTTCCATTGAGGCGGCCGTCGCCTGGACGACTCGCTACAAGGCGCGGCACAACGCCCTGACCCGCGACCCCATCCCCGACCACGAACGTGTCTTCGAAGCGATCGCGGCGGGCGACGGCAGCGCGGCGCGCTGGTGCATGGAATCACTTATCCGCATGGCGCTGCAGGACACGCAAAAGGCCGCCGCGCATTAAAATCCGGCGTGAAGCGTCAAAAAGCGAGCGCAAACGGATATAAGTAGTATTTTTATATTGTCTGACCAATTGGCCGGGGTTATGACGTGACTTCGCCCGCCGGAAGAGCGGCGCGTTTATCCAAGGGAGTGACCGCACCATGATGATGACCTCCACCTCAACCTTCAGGAAGGCCGCCCTTGTCGGCACGCTCAGCGCGTTGATCGCGCTAGGCGCCTGCTCAAAGCCCGCGGACAAGGCCGAAGCCCCCACCGGCGCCACCGCAACGCAGGCCGAATGGGGCGCGCTGTCGGACGGCACCAAGGTCCAGGCCGTCGAGCTCAAGAATTCCAAGGGCGTCACCGCCCGCATCATTTCCTACGGCGCCACGCTGCAGGACCTGATGGTTCCGGACAAGGACGGCAAGGCCGCGGACATCGTCATCGGCTACGACAACATCGAAGGCTATGAAAAGACCCCGAACTATACGGGCGTCACCGTCGGCCGTTACGCCAACCGCATCGCCGACGGCAAGTTCACACTGGACGGCAAGACCTATACCCTGGCCAAGAATAACAATGGCGTTTCCGCCCTGCATGGCGGCGTCAAGGGCTGGGACAAGCGCAACTGGACCATCAAGGACGTAAAGTCCGGCGGCGATGCCGCTTCGGTCACCCTGCAATACGTCTCGCCGGACGGCGAAGAAGGCTATCCCGGCACGGTGACCGCCGAGGTCACCTATACGCTGAACGAAAACAACGACCTGACCGTCTCATACAAGGCGACGACGGACAAGCCGACCGTGGTCAACATGACCAACCATTCGCTGTTCAACCTGGGCGGCGTGCCGGTCACCCGCCTGGCCACCGACGCGACGGTGAAGATCGAGTCCGACGCTATCCTGGCCGTCAACAAGGACCTGATCCCGAATGGCGAACTGCCGGTCAAGGGAACGCCGTTCGATTTCAACACGCCGGGCCTGATTTCCGAGCGCGTGACGTCGAACCACCCACAGATCGTCATCGGCAACCAGGGCATCGACCATAACTATATCATCCGTGGCGGCGTGACCGCGACGCCTAAGCTGGCCGTCACCATCGAGGACAAGACCTCGGGGCGCGGCATGACGATTGCGACGACCGAGCCGGGCATCCAGATGTACACCGGCAACTTCCTGGACGGCACGATCGCCGGCAAGGGCGGCCAGAAGCTGGTCAAGTACCAGGCTGTCGCCTTCGAGGCCCAGCGCTACCCGGACAGCCCGAACCAGCCCAAGTTCCCGACGACCCGTCTGGACCCGGGCCAAACCTATACCCAGACCACTGTCCATCACTTCTACACCGTAAAGTAAGATACGACGCCTGATGACCTCCTCCAGCAAGCCCTCGCGCACGCCCAAAGTTCCCTTGCGTTCGCGCGCGTGGTTCGACAATCCGTCGAACGCCGACATGACCGCGCTCTATCTCGAGCGTTACCTCAACTTCGGCCTGTCGCTGGAGGAGCTTCAGTCGGGCAAGCCGATCATCGGTATTGCCCAGACCGGCTCGGACTTAAGCCCATGTAACCGTCACCACCTTGCGCTTGCCGATCGCATCCGCGACGGCATCCGCGAGGCCGGCGGCATTCCTCTGGAATTCCCGGTTCACCCGATCCAGGAAACCGGCAAGCGTCCGACCGCCGGCCTTGACCGCAACCTGGCCTATATCGGCCTGGTCGAAGTCCTTTATGGCTATCCGCTGGACGGCGTCGTGCTGACCATCGGCTGTGACAAGACGACGCCGGCCTGCCTCATGGCGGCGGCAACCGTCAACATCCCGGCCATTGCGCTTTCCGTCGGCCCGATGCTGAACGGCTGGTACAAGGGTCAGCGCACCGGTTCGGGCACCATCGTCTGGAAGGCGCGCGAACTGCTGGCCGCCGGCGAGATCGACTATCAGGGCTTCATCAAGCTCGTGGCCTCTTCGGCGCCGTCGACTGGCTACTGCAACACCATGGGCACGGCAACGACCATGAACAGCCTGGCCGAAGCGCTCGGCATGCAGCTGCCTTACTCCGCTGCCATCCCGGCGCCGCACCGCGACCGCCAGGAATGCGCCTACAAGACCGGCCTGCGCATCGTCGACATGGTTTATGAAGACCTGAAGCCGTCGGACATCCTGACCAAGGACGCCTTCATCAACGCGATCCGCGTCAACTCGGCCATTGGCGGCAGCACAAACGCCCCCATCCACCTCAACGCCCTGGCGCGCCACATCGGTGTCGACCTCAAGGTCGAGGAATGGCAGGAATACGGCGAAGACATTCCTTTGATCGTCAACCTGATGCCGGCCGGTGAATATCTCGGTGAAGACTATCACCATGCCGGCGGCGTCCCCGCCGTCGTCAAGCAGCTGATGAACCAGGGCCTGATCAAGGAAGACGCCCTGACTGCCAATGGCAAGACGATCGGCGATAACTGCCGCGACGCCGTCACCGAAGACGTCAATGTCATCAAGCCGTTTGACCAGCCGCTGAAGACACGCGCCGGCTTCCGCGTGCTTACGGGCAACCTGTTCGATTCAGCCGTCATGAAGGTCAGCGTTATTTCGCCTGAGTTCCGCGAACGCTACCTGTCGAACCCGAACGACCCTGAGGCCTTTGTCGGCCGCGCGGTCGTCTTCGACGGTCCGGAAGACTATCACCACCGCATCGACGACGAATCCTTGGGCATCGACGAGAACTGCATCCTGTTCATGCGCGGCGCCGGTCCGATCGGTTATCCGGGCGCGGCCGAGGTCGTCAACATGCGTGCGCCGACCTATCTCATCAAGCGCGGCGTCACCAGCCTGGCCTGTATCGGCGATGGCCGCCAGTCCGGCACCTCGGGTTCGCCATCCATCCTCAACGCCTCTCCCGAAGCGGCTGCGGGCGGGAACCTGGCCCTGCTCAAGACCGGTGACAGCGTTCGCGTCGACCTGAACAAGGGCACGGTCAATGTGCTGATCAGCGACGAAGAGCTGAAGGCGCGCCGTGACGCGCTCGAAGCGGCCGGCGGCTATCAATATCCCAAGAGCCAGACGCCCTGGCAGGCCCTGCAACGCGCCAGCGTCGGCCAGATGGGTTCCGGCGCCTGCCTCGAAGACGCGGTGGACTTCCAGCGCATCGCCCAAACCATGGGCCTGCCGAGAGACAACCACTAAGGCACCTATCCAATGCTACGAAAATCGGCTCCCTGCGGGCCGATTTTTTTTGCCTGGGCGGCGAGACGCCTTATGGTGCTGACCATGAAGAGCCTCGTACGCAAAACGATAAACATGACCGCTGCCTTCCTGAACAGCGAAGCGGCTGGCGGCCTGGTCCTGATGGCTGCCGCGGCCGTGGCCATGATCATCGCCAACTCACCGTGGGCGGAGGCCTATTTCCACGGTCTTCATGTTCATATCGGCGGTTTAAGCATTCTTCATTGGATCAACGACGCCCTCATGGCCGTCTTCTTCCTGCTGGTCGGGCTGGAGATCAAGCGCGAGATGCTGACGGGACAGTTGTCCGACTGGCCACGCCGTGCGCTGCCCGGCATCGCGGCCGCAGGCGGCGTGATCGTACCCGCGCTAATCTATGTTCTGTTCAATCGGTCCACGCCGGAAGGCTTGCGCGGCTGGGCCATTCCGACAGCGACGGACATCGCCTTTGCCTTGGGCGTCCTGGCGCTTCTGGGATCGCGCGTACCGGTGGCGCTTAAGGTTTTCCTGACCGCGCTCGCCATTATCGACGATCTTGCAGCCGTCGTCGTTATCGCCGTCTTCTATACAGCCGACCTGTCCGTGCTCTGGCTGGGCCTGGCGATTACGGGCCTGGCCGCCTTGCTGGTTCTCAACCTGTTGAAGGTCAAGTCGCTCTGGCTGTATCTCCTGATCGGCGCGCTTGTCTGGGTCTTCGTCCTGAAATCCGGTATCCACGCCACGCTGGCCGGGGTAGCGACGGCCCTGTTCATTCCGCTGCACAGTCATAAGGGCGGCGATGACGACCATCATTCGCCGTTGATCCGGCTGGAGCATGCCCTGCACAAGCCGGTGGCCTTCCTGATCGTCCCCATATTCGGCTTTGCCAACGCCGGGGTATCGCTGGCCGGGTTCACACCGGAAGCCATGATGGCGCCTATTCCGCTCGGCATCGCGGCCGGCCTGTTTCTCGGCAAGCAGGCCGGGGTGTTCGCCGCCTCGTGGCTGGCCATAAGACTGAAGCTGGCGCGTCTGCCCGACGGCACGAACTGGTTCCAGCTCTATGCCGTCTCGGTATTGACCGGTGTAGGGTTTACCATGAGCCTGTTCATCGGATTGCTGGCCTTTCCTGACGACCCGCACGCGCAGGACGCCGTCAAGATCGGCGTCCTGTCGGGATCGCTGGTGTCGGGATTTGCCGGCTATCTGTTGTTCCGCCTGATCAGGCCACGTGGCCGGCAATCCACCTGATCGTCTCAGCCGCCACCTTCTCCCGGCCAGGGTCGGCGAGCAG
>CBIHPL010000328.1:0-4723 GCA_966212005.1 uncultured Asticcacaulis sp. | reverse complement strand
GAGGGCCTACGTCATGCACCACGATCCAAATGCGTTCCGGGCCTGTATCGAACTCTGCTGGCAGTGCCGCGACACCTGCCAGACAACCCTTTATAATCATTGCCTTCAGATGGGCGGACGCCACACCGCCCCCGACCATGTGAAAATCATGGCCGACTGTATCCAGATGTGCCAGACCTGCGCCGATTTCCTGACGCGGCGATCTGACTTGCATATGGCAACCTGTCTGGCCTGTGCCGACATCTGCGACGCCTGCGCCATCTCGTGTGAAACGGTCGGCGGCAGCGAAATGCTGGCCTGCGCGGAGATCTGCCAGCGTTGCGGCCACGTATGCAGGGAGATGAGCCACGCGCCGACCGCTGCGCTTGCATAGGACCAGGCCATGAAAAAGCTCCTTCTGCTGGGTGTGCTTCTCGTGCTCACCGGTTGCGGCGAAACCGCCACCCTGCGCCCCGAGGACGGCATGGGCGTCAATCCGCAGTTGCCCAGACCGGTAAAAACGTTGGTGCCGACGGTAAAGATCGCCGAAATATCGCGCTGGACGATCGATCAGGCGCCGACGCCCGCGCCTGGGCTCCAGGTCCAGGCGTTCGCGCGCAACCTGGCCCATCCGCGGTGGCTCTATGTCCTGCCCAATGGCGACGTCCTGGTCGCCGAAAGCGACGCGCCGCCCAAGCCTGAGGACGGCAAGGGGATTCGCGGGTTCTTCATGAAGATGCTGATGAAGAAAGCCGGATCCAACCAGGGCAGCGCCAACCGCATTACGCTTTTGCGCGACGCCAATCACGATGGTGCGGCCGAGCTTCAGGTCGTCTTCCTGCAGAATCTCAACTCGCCGTTCGGCATGGCGCTGATCGGCGACCAGCTTTATGTGGCCAATACAGACGCGATCGTGCGCTACACCTATCACGAAGGCGACAGCGCGATTACGGGACCGGGCACAAAGGTCGCCGATCTGCCGGGAGGGCCGATCAACCACCACTGGACCAAGGGCCTGATTGCGTCGCCGGACGGCAGCAGGCTTTATGCATCGGTAGGATCGAACTCCAATGTCGCCGAAAACGGCATGGCGGCGGAAACCAACCGTGCCGCCATCCTCGAGGTCGATCCGGCAACAGGCGCCACGCACCTGTTCGCCTCGGGCCTGCGCAATCCCGTGGGCCTGGCGTGGAACCCGGAAACAAAGGCATTGTGGACTGTGGTCAACGAGCGCGACGAGATCGGTTCGGATCTCGTTCCCGACTATATGACATCGGTGAAACCTGGCGGCTTCTACGGTTGGCCTTATTCCTATTACGGCCAGAACGTCGATGAACGCGTCAAGCCTCAGGACCCGGCCAAGGTCGCGTCGGCGATCAAGCCGGACTTTGCCCTTGGGCCGCATACGGCGTCCCTGGGCCTGCATTTCTACACCGGCGGGCTCCTGTCCGAAGCTTATAAAAATGGCGCATTCATAGGCCAGCACGGATCATGGAACCGCAATCCACCCTCAGGCTACAAGGTCGTATTCGTGCCGTTCCGCGGCGGTCAGCCGTCAGGCATGCCTCAGGACGTGCTGACGGGCTTTCTTGGTCCGGACGGCAAGGCGCGTGGCCGCCCGGTTGGAATAGCCGAGGACATTGACGGCGCGTTGCTGGTGGCCGACGACGCCGGCAACACGGTCTGGCGTATTACGCCGGATACGCCGTTGCGGGTAAAATAGGCACGATCGGCGCCAGGGCGCACTTTCGCGCAACGGCGGCGATGACACGCTCGACGGTGGCACGGAACTCGACGTCATGGTCGGCGGCGCCGGCAACGACGTCTACTATGTTGACAAAGGGTGGACCTATACCGCAACTTCGCGCGACGTCGTGACCGAGAACGCCAGTGAAGGCATAGATCTGGTCTATTCTTCGGATTTCTACGTGCTGGGCGCTAACGTCGAAAACCTGGTCCTAACCGGTTCGAACACGATTACAGGCGGGGGCAATACACTCGACAACTCCATTGTCGGAAACAGCGCCAACAATATTCTCGAAAGTCTTGCCGGCAATGACACACTGGATGGCGGCGCGGGTGCGGACACGCTGATCGGCGGCCTGGATAACGACACCTATATTGTTGACAATATCGCCGAGGTGCTGACGGAAAGCACTGGCCAGGGCACCGACCGCGTGCGCTCTTCCATCGCCTGGACGCTGGCGGCCAACTTCGAGAACCTGACCCTTACAGGCACAGACGCGATCAACGGCACCGGCAACAGCGCCGCCAATGACATGGTCGGCAATATCGCGGCCAACCTGCTCACCAGCTACGACGGCAACGATACGGTCAATGGCGGTGGTGGCGTCGACACCCTGATTGGCGGCACGGGCAACGACCTTTACCGCGTCGACAATTCAGCCGACATCGTTACCGAACTGTCGGGCGAAGGCGCTGACACGATCGAGGCGACCGCCTCCTATTCGCTGGCGGGCGTCTCCAATATCGAGGCCCTGATCCTGATGGGCTCGGGCAATATCAATGCGACCGGGAATGCCAATGCCGACGTGCTGACCGGCAATGCGGGCAACAACATCCTCGACGGCGGCGCGGGCGCGGATACGCTTACCGGCGGGCTGGGCGACGACATCTATATCATCGACGACGCGGGTGACGTCTTCACCGAAGCGGCCGGCGCGGGCATCGATACGGTCGTCATCAATGCCTCGCACACGCTTTCGGCCAATTTCGAGAACCTGACGCTGACGGGCTCGGCGGCACTGACCGGCGCGGGCAACAGCTCCGACAACGTCATCACCGGCAATAGCGGCGACAACACGCTGACGGGCGCAGACGGGAATGATACGCTAGACGGCGGAATTGGTGCGGACAGCCTGACCGGCGGCAATGGCGACGACACCTATGTCATCGACAATGCCGGTGACGTCGTGGCCGAAGCGGCTGGTGCCGGCACGGACATCGTGCGCTCTTACCTCAGCCACACCCTGGCGGCGGATTTTGAGCACCTGACGCTTCTGGGCACCGCGGCCAGCGCAACCGGGAATGCTTCCGCCAATGCCATTACCGGCAACGCCGCCGCAAACACGCTGGACGGCGGCGCGGGTGCGGACACGCTAAGCGGCGGTGCGGGCAATGACGCCTATATCGTCGACGATGCAGGCGACCTCGTCGTCGAAAACCCGGGCGAGGGCATTGACACGATCTACGCTTCCGTCAGCTTCAACGCAGTCGCCAACGTCGAAAACGTGGTGCTCACAGGATCCGGCAATACGGCTTCGACCGGAAACAGCCTTGCCAATACGATCACCGGCAATAGCGGCGACAACGGCCTGTCGGGCTCGGGTGGCAACGATACCCTGTCGGGCGGCGATGGCGACGACAGCCTCAATGGCGGTTCGGGCGTGGACAGCATGACAGGCGGGACCGGCAACGACGTCTACTATGTCGACAATAGCGGCGACGTGGTCGTGGAGGCGGCAGGCGAGGGAACCGACACCGTATCGTCCTCGATCAGCTACGCAGCGGCGGCCAATATCGAAGCGGTGACCCTGAGCGGTTCCGGTCACACCGCGGCGACTGGCAACAGTGGCAGCAATACGCTGACCGGCAACAGCGGCAACAATACGCTGTCCGGCGGCGACGGTTCCGACACCCTGTCGAGCGGCAATGGTCATGACAGCCTCGACGGTGGCCTTGGCGCGGACAGCCTGACGGGTGGCGCGGGCGATGACGTCTATGTCGTCGATGACGCGGGGGACGTGGTGATTGAAACCTCAGGGCAGGGCGCGGACACGGTCTTCGCTTCGGTGAATTACGCCCTGGCGGCTGATGTCGAAAGCCTGGTCCTGACCGGCTCGGCGGCCACCGGCATCGGTAACGGTCTTGCGAACGCCATCATCGGCACGGCGACGGCCAGCCTCCTGACCGGCGGCGCGGGAGACGACAGCCTGACTGGCGGCGCGGACAGTGACGACTTCGTCTTCGCCGACGTCGCGACGAACGGCACCGATACGATCACGGACTTCGAACATGGCATCGACCGGCTGGTGTTCGCTGGCGCGGACTATGGCTTTGCGGCAAGTCATTCCCTGTCGGCGTCGGAGTTCACCATCGGGACGTCGGCGGTCGGCACGGACGCCCAGTTTATCTGGGACGACACCACGGGGCACCTTTACTGGGATGCCGATGGCACGGGATCGGGCGCCGCCGTCGACTTGGCTCTGGTCGTCGGCGCAGTGACCGGGGACGACTTGTACTTTACCTGAGGCTGACGCACCCGGCCGGGCCATGCCAGCATGGCCCGGTTCCTTTGCGACCGGCTGTCGTCCAGGCAGCAGTATCACGTCGGGCAAATCGCCCGAGAGCTCAGCTTAACTGAATATTGATCGCCGACGGCGCGAATGTCATACTTCTGCGAACGCCGGGGGGCAATCATGGCATTGCGGACAATAGTCGTTTCGGCGCTCGTGCTGGCAGCGGCCGGTGGGCCAGCGCACGCGATCGAGGCCCGTTACAAGGCCCTTCCAGTTACCTGCAAGGACAGCCTGACGCCTGAGCAGAAATATCGTCAGGCCAACAGCTATTGGGGCAGGCTTGGAGGGCGCGGCGATCCTGAGAATATGTATATCTGTGCTGCGGAAGCCGCCGTCGCCGGCCATCCCAAGGCGCAGGATCTGTTCGGGCGGATGCTCAGCCTGACGCGCGAACTTGCGATAGGCGGGTTCGTTTCGCCGGATTT
>CBIHPL010000327.1:0-4726 GCA_966212005.1 uncultured Asticcacaulis sp. | reverse complement strand
GCGGCGCTGGAGCAATACGGCCTCGACGCCGCCAGCTATTATTATAACCAGAGCCTGAAATGGCACGGCGACATCCAGGTCGTCGCCACCGGCAAGCAGCTCAACGACCTGCAGCGCCGCGCCATCACCGAGGACATCGAGCGCGGCTTCTCCGACCGGCTGCGGCCGATCCCGTGGCAGACCTGCACCTGCCTCGGCAACTGGCACTATGACCGCGGCCTCTATGAGCGCGATGGCTACAAGCCCGCCAAGCAGGTCATCCAACGCCTGTGCGACATCGTCGCCAAGAACGGCAATATGCTGCTGAGTGTGCCCGTGCGCGGCAATGGCGAGATCGACGAAAAGGAAACCGCAATCCTCAACGGCATGAAGGCCTGGCTTGACGTCAATGGCGACGCCATCTTCGCCACCCGGCCGTGGGACATCTACGGCGAAGGTCCGACCAAGCCAGCCGAAGGCCACATGCAGGAAGGCGCCGCCAAGCCATTTACCCACGAGGATATCCGCTTCACCACCCGAAAAGACAAGAACGGGGCCGGCGCGCTCTACGCCATCGCCATGGAGTGGCCGGAAAGCGGCTTCCTCAATATCCGTTCGATGGCTGAGGGTTCAGCACAGCGCAAGGGCACGGTCGAGCGCGTCGAACTGCTGGGCCACGGCGAGCCCCTGCGCTTCGAACCTGGCATGGATGGCCTGGCGGTCAAGCTGCCCGAGGCCCGTCCCGCCTTTACGCCGGCCCTCAAAATCAGCGGTGCGGGACTGGTGTGATCGGTGTAGGGTGCGCGCAAACCAGAAGGAGGGCATTATGAGAAAATCAATATTGATTTTAAGCCTGGGCATGGCAGTTCTGCCGCTCACCCAATGTTCGCCAAAGGAAGAGGCGCCGGCGGCTTCGGCATCGGCCACACCCGCCGCCATTGATTACAGCTACGACATCGCCCTCAGCTTCACGCCGGCGGCGATCCAGAAAATCAAAGCGCGCGGCAGCCAGATGGAAATCTCGGCCCTCTATTACGGCAATGCCCGGCCTTCGACCGTGCAGTTGGCCGATCCCAAGGACGGCACCATCCATCTCAATACCGACACCCTCCAGGTCGAAGCCAGGGACCAGACGGTGCACATGACCGGCGCTGGCGCGCAGACCGGGAACCTTCAGCACATCACCGGGCAGAAGCCGCTGGTGCTGATCAATATCTATTCGACCAAGGGCGGCAAAAAGGATGGCCTGATCGGCTGTGGCGTCTTCCAGGACTATGTCGAAAGCGCCCAGGCCAGGCCCGTCGCCATCCACTGCGATCTGAAATAAACCGGCATTCTGAAAGCTCGAGGCCTTAGAGCGATATGCCAAAAGTGTGTAGTGATTTTTGGCTAAATATCGCAACAAAACAAAAACTTAGATCGGAATGATGCTTCCGGCTAAAATCATTCCGATCTAGAACCTTAGCGGCCAGTCGCGGATAATGATGTTCTGTGCCTTAGCCGCTGCGATGACGTCCGGACGCTTCTTCAACGCGGCATAAGCATTAACGGACGCCTTGTCCCGCTCGGAATAGCTGAAGGGCAGTTTGCCGTTTTGCAGGGCGAAGATCGCTTCGTCCCGTAACTCCGGATCGTTGATCAGGGCGATCAGCGCCTTGGCCGCGCCTTCGGTATCTCCGGCGCACAGATAGATCTTGGGATCGACCAGACCCGCGGGCGTCGCCGCCATCGACAGCGACACGCTGTAGCGCATCGTGTCTTTCAGATAGCCATAGGCGCAGGCCTGTGTCGACGCCAGCGTCCGCTTGTCGTCGTCGTCGAGCGCCGTAAAGTCGATATTGGCTTCCAGCGCCAGGGCCTCCTGATCACGGCCGAGGGTGATCAGGTAATTCATATAGCTGATGGTAAAGTTGAACGTCCCGGCGCCCTTCATGACCTTGGCGCCCTCCTTGTAAAGCGCCAGGGCTTCATCCGGCTTGCCCAGTTCGGCCAGCAGGGCGGCCTTGTCGCTGATCAGGTTCGGATAGGTGTTCGGCGACTGGAACTTTTCCAGACCGTTGACACGGATCAGTTGCAGCACGCCGTTCAACTGGACCAGGGCGATCTTCTGCTCGTCGGCCGTGCGCTGAAGCATGACCAGATAGCGCAGTCCAGGCAGATCGGTCGGCGCGTTGGCGATATAGGTTTCGACATCCTTGATCTGCTGGCGCAGCACCGGCACGACATAGGCCGACGGGACAGCTGCGTCGCTGAGCATGCCATCGCTCTGCGCGATCGGATAGATCAGGGCATTGTCGGCGATGTCCGCGCGGAACAGGTCGGCCAGGACCTTGTCACCGGCCTTGACGGCCTCACGCAGGCCATCCAGCCGCAGGAAGTCGATGACGAGGCGGGCCGATGGATCGCGAAGCTGCCAGCCGGCACGTTGCAACGATGCCAGAAGCTCACGGCGGCGTTCGATCCTGACGGTCAGGAGCGTGCCCATGACTGTCATGTCCGTCAGCTTATGCGCTGTTGCGGAGTGGCGCTTGAGCGCTTCCGCCATCACATCGGCGGCAGCGTCGGGCTGGTCCGAGCTCAGCAGCAGAAAAATGCGCAGGTCATAGCTGGCGATCGTGGCGCCTGGATGTTTCAGACTCTCTTCCGAAAGCGCAAGCGCCGCCGGCACGCTTTTTTCGGCCACGGTGCAGATGATACGCTGGAAGCGAAACTGCTCGGCCAGGTCCGGGTCGGCCTTGAGCAGATCCGCATCGTCCCACAACAGCTCGAGAACGGGCAGGGCTTCACCGCAGTTGCCGGCCTGCATGGCGGCCGTGGCCTGCATGATATTGAGGGCGGTGTTAGGTTGCGATGCCGGCGTGGGTGCATTGGCAGGCGCGATCGTCGCCATGTCGGCTTGAGCAGGAACAGCAGCCAGGCACAATCCCAAAGCCAGAAGGCCGACGGGCGCCATTTGCCGCAAAACCGAAATCATGAAAAGCCCCCACCATCCATCGTTTAACAAGGGTTAACCGAAAGACGGCGGGGCGGCAAGCACATGCCCCAGCCAGGCGCGCAAATTGCGCCGCTGCGGCATTTTTATCTTACGGCTTCAATGCCGGATGCCAAACGAAGCCATCGCCCTTGGCTTTGACCGTACCAACGCCGGGATAGGGGAAATGCGGCGAGAAGACGAGCTGGCCGCTCTTTGCCAGTTCGCTCAGGAGTTCCTTGCGGCTGTCGCGCGCGGTCGGCTTGTCGCCGTCAAATGCGATGAACCAATCCGGCCTGGCCAGCGAGATGATCGATGAGTGGGCGCTGTCGCCGATCGCCAGCAGCGTCTTCTTTCCCGAGGTGATCTCATAGGCCGTGTGTCCGGGCGTGTGCCCCTTGACCTCGACCGACTTGATCGACGGCGAAATCTGCGCGCCCTGCGCAAAGGTTTCAACCTGTGGCGTGACGGCGGCGACAATCGCATCAGCCTGACCGCCGCTCTTGATCGCCTCCCACTCGGCAGCCGTCATGCGCACCTTGGCATTCTGGAAGGCAGGCGTGCCATCGGCATTAATCAGCCCGCCGATATGATCACCATGGCCGTGGCTGATCAGTACATCGGTGATCTGGTCCGGCGTGACACCGGCGTATTTAAGGCTGGCGATCAGCTTGCCGGCCTTGGGCCCCATTCCGGTGTCGATCAGGACAAGACGGCCGCCGTCCCTGACCAGCAACGCATCGACGCTGAGCGTAATGGTGTCGGTTGGTGCGCCGGCGTCCTTGAGCACTGCAGCGACGGCATCGACACCGGCATCGATGCCGAACACCTTGGCGTCATTGGGCAGAACGAACTGCATGTCGTGCAGGGAAACCAGGTCCAGCTCGCCGACCTTGAAGGACTTGGCGGCGATTTCCGGAATGGCCGGTTCGGCGGCGCAGGCCGCGCCAGCGGCCAGGAGGGAAGCGAATACGGACGCAATACCCAGACGCAACTTCGTTCTCATGTCGTGACCTTTCGGATGCCCTAGCGGAGCGTGTCTAGCATCGGCATGTCGTCGCGCGATAATCACGCATCCGTGATTGATTTTCACAGACGCGTGATGCATGATATCAAAAACGCGGAGGTCGTCATGAGGCATAGGTTCTCGCTGGTTCTCGTCGTTGCTTGTATGGGTCTGCTGTCGGCTTGCAATAAAGCCGTTCTGGGGCCCGACCTGGCGCGCAGGCCGACACCGTTCGTGGCTGAAGGAATAGTCGAACTGACGGACAGCTCCGGGACCACACAGGCTACTATTACAGCACGACCGGAAGCTGACACGGCGACCGTGCGGTTCTCGGAACTTGGCAGCAAGCCCTATAACGCGGCCCTGAGCTACCGGGCTTTCGTGCCCATTATAGCCGAAAGCAACGCTGCGAAGAAGGATTACTGGCTCGTGGGCGTGAGCCTCGCCCGGACAGCCGATCGCTCATTCTACGCGATCCTCCGTTATCCTTCAGGCAGGCCCCTGCAACCTAGAACCACACGTGACGATTTCGAGCTTCGCGTTCTGGACTGTGGTGTTTTTCCAAGCCCTGAGGACACCAACACACAGGCTTCAGACGCTATTAGCTATGAAGAAAGCGACAGCCTCTGCATTTTCGACGACATCGCAGAGGTCGAAAAACATGCCAGCAGGGTTCTGCAACAGGACGACGTCGCCAAACGGGACGCGCTGGCCAATCCGAAGGATGCACCAGCCGATCCATGGAGCCGTGTGACGGTCAAGGCGCGCTG
>CBIHPL010000326.1:0-4729 GCA_966212005.1 uncultured Asticcacaulis sp. | reverse complement strand
GTATCTGGGCCTTAAGCGCGTGCGGTAACGGGTTTTCCGCATATTGACAGACTCGCCTCCCTGGCGTGACATCAGCGCCTCTTTAACGAGGAGGCCGATCATGGCGCACAGGTTCGAGATTCGTAAGAACAAGGCGGGCGAGTTCGTCGCCTACTTTATGTACAACAGCGAAACCATCTTCTGGACAGAAGGCTATAGCTCCAAAGCTTCCGCAAAGAACGCGATCGAGTCCATCAAGAAAAACGGTCCGGAAGCGCCGACCGAAGACAAGAGCGATGCCTGAACGGGATACCATAGTCCGAATAAGCGAAAGGCGGCCGACCGGCCGCCTTTTTGTTACATCGTTCTGCCGGCGTCAGCCGATACGGACCGCGTCGCGAATAATGGCGATTGAGCCAACGGATTCTTCGGTGCATTCCATCGACAAACGGTCGATTTCTTCCTGCGCGAACTTTCGCCTAAGTATTGCGGCCTGCGGCGACAGGGCCATCAGGGTACGGGTCGAAGCGCGCGCCAGTGCCAACGCGGCGTCCGCGTCGACAAGGTTGGCGGTATCCTTAGCAACCGCCAAAGCATAAAGACGCGACGCCACATTCGGGGAGGAATTGGGCATCATTTTCTTTCTAGCCATGTAAGATGAATACGAACTCTCTTTCAGAAGCTTCGGATATACGCAGAACACACACAAGATTTCCGAAGCATATTACTCAACGCATACGCGGCACTGACGCCTATATAGGGAAAAATGTCTGAGCAATCCAGAGTTACACTTTTACCGCCTTGATTGCGCGGCAGTTTTTTCATACCTTTGTAATCAATGACATTTCCGTGACTACACGGGATACATTTCGAAAGAGATTGTTCTTTTATGGAAAATTTCCGGCGATATCGTTATCATTTTCAAGAAAATCGCGCGGAAAGCAAAATAATCCCGCCGAGATAACATCCGTTATGCGAAGACGCTGTCCAGGCGATGCTGACCACATACATCTTTTCAAACATATGAAAAACCCCGGAGCTATACGGCTCCGGGGTCCAAATTCAGGTTTTAATCTCTGCTTAGCCGACCTTTTGCGCCAGGCGTTCCTGACCTTCACGGATCAGCTGCGCGGCGGCTTCGGGCTCCACCCAACCGATAACATTGGTTGTCGTGCCCTTTTCCAGGTCCTTGTAATGCGCAAAGAAGTGCGTCACCTGCTCGATGAAGATTTGCGGCATCTGGCGATAGCTGGCGACATTGGCGTAGTAGGGGTGCAGCTTGTCGACCGGAACGGCCAGGATCTTTTCGTCGCGGCCGGCTTCGTCTTCCATGACCAGCGCACCAATCGGACGGCAACGGATGACAACACCTGGATAAACCGGCGTCGGGCCAACCACCATGACGTCGCACGGATCGCCATCGTCCGCCAGGGTGTGCGGAATGAAACCGTAATTCCCCGGGTAAAACATGGAGGTATACAGGAAGCGGTCAACGAACAAAGCGCCGGAGTCCTTGTCCATCTCGTACTTCACCGGCATACCGCCCTGCGGAATCTCGATGACGGCATGGATGTCCCACGGGGCGTTGGGGCCGACGGAAATCTTGTCTATGTTCATGGAAGGTCTTGAAAGGTCTGAAAGAAGGGTCGTTGTTACGGACGGAATTGCCGACTTAATAGGCGTTAGCTCTATTTCGCACAAGCGAAGAAAGAGCAATTAGCGCTTCTTAACCAAACATTCTTGCGTTGGGCGATAAAAATGACCAGCATCCAAAGCCCGGAATTTTACGACACGTCTCCATGGAACCCCTGACAGCCCTGATCCACGCCGCCAAGCACAGCCCGGTCGATGCCCTGGCGATCGCCATCTTTGTTTTCTGCTGGCTGGGATATGAACCGTTTCTGCAGTCGATTTCCAAAAAATCGGGTCTGATCGCCAAGGATCTGAGCGTCGTCCGTCGCGCCTGGATGCAGGAAATGACGATCCGCGAGATCAAGCTGTTCGATTCGAACCTGATGGGTCACGCGGTCAACTCGGCGACCAACTTTTCGTCTGCCAACCTGCTGCTGATCGCGGCGCTTGGCGGCGTCCTCTTTTCCAGCAAACTGCCGCTGAAGTCGATCGAAGCCCTGGGGTTCGATGTCTCCTCGCCCCTGCTCTTCCAGCTCAAGCTGGCCCTGATCGTCGTCTGCCTCGTCCGTGGTCTTCTGAATTTCATCTGGGCGATCCGCCAGATGAACTATTGCGCCGCCGCCATGGGGTCCATCCCCGAATATATGGACAAAACTGTTGCCGCACGTTTCACCGACGCCATGGGCAATATCATCGAGCCAGCCATGTCGAACTTCTCCCAGGGCGTACGCAACTATTACTTCTCCATCGCCGCCGCCGCATGGCTGTTCGGGCCGGTCTATATGATCGTCGCCAGCATCGGCGCCATCGCCCTTCTGGGGTGGCGCCAGTCACGGTCTCAGGCGGCAAGAGGCCTCAGACAACTGCGTGAACTTCTGGAAGAGCATCCCTATCCCACCCCGACCCGGCCGCTTTATTCCGCAGACGCTCACAAAATGGATAATAATGCTGCGGCGCAGCAAGGAAAGTCACCACCCTCGTCATCCAGCTCATAAGGAAGCTGTGATGCTTCAATGGCATTGTAACGATACGTGATCAGGTGATTAAACTTTTTTGATTGATTTATTTTGCAGCGCAAACTACATTTAACTTGTTCGACGTTTTACGTCGATGCCCTTCCTGGGCGTTTCCTCCCTGTAAACTTTTAGCCGCGCTAGCTTAGCGCGGCTTTTTTTGCCCTATACGGGCTCGGTGACCAGGGCGGCGGTCAGCCTGCGGAAGGCGTCGCGCAACCTGCCCAGACCATCATGAGCTTCCAGGCTGGCTTCGTTCATATAGATGGCGCGATTGATCTCGATCTGCAAAGCATCGACGCCCGCAGACGGCCTGCCATATTTTTCAACGATATACCCACCCGCGAACGGACGATTCAGGCCGACGCGCAGACCTTCCTTTTCCAACTGCCGCCGGACCTGCTGCACGAAGCCGTCGGCGCTGCTTTCGCCGTGAAGGGTGCCGAGCACGATATCAGGCCGCATGCCGTTCACAGACGGGTGCAGCAGCGCACTGGACGGCATGGAATGCCAGTCGATCAGACGGACACGGCCGCCACGCCCGGCCTCCTTCAGCAGGGTCTGTAACGCCATGTGGTACGGACGATGAATCAGATCAATCCGCCGGCTGACCTCCGCCATGTCCAGCGGCTGGCGGTAAATGTCGAGATCGGCGCTGAGGCGGCGCGCCACGACGCCGAAGCCTGCCTTGACCCGGGCGCTTAACGAAAGCGCCGCCTTGGGCAATTCCCCCCGGATGAGACGCGCGTCCAGCTCCAGCGGGTTGCGGTTGACGTCGCAAAAGGCACGCGCATAGAGGCCGACCAGGCCATAGACGCCGGATTCGGGCGTCAAACCCACCATGTCGTCGACCCATGCGTCTTCGCTCAGGCGCAGGGTCGTGCCGGACAGGCGCGCCTCGGCGATAAAGCTGTCGGGATAGTAGCGGCCGGAGTGCGGCAGGCTGTAGACCAGATTCGTCCCTTCGCCTTGCGGGCGCACGATCTTGAGCCCCATATCGGGGGTGTGCAGGAGATGCCAGGCTGTAGGCGTTTGCTGATCCATGCTCGTCCATAATCGGCCCCCCAGCCGGCGCTTACGCAACCACAAACCGCGGGATCAGGGAAGCAGATATTAGCCTTTTAGTAGGACATTCCTGCCACGTATTCATCCCTAATTTACCTCAACCCGTAAAGATCGTGCGACATCGCTTTACAGCCGCGCGCCCGCGGCTCATGATTAGGAACCGCCTTGAATGAGTGACATGAAAAAGATCCTGCTCGCAGAAGACGAGGACTCGGTCCGCAGCTTCCTGTCGCGCGCCTTGCAACGCGCCGGCTATGAGGTCGTGTCGTGCCCGGACGGCGATACAGCGATCCTGCAACTCGACAACGGCCCCTATGATCTGCTGCTGACCGACATCGTCATGCCCGGCGCCGACGGCATCGAAGTCGCCAAGCGCGCCGCCGAACGCCAGCCGGAACTGAAGATCATGTTCATCACCGGCTTTGCCGCCGTGGCCCTGAACGCGCAAAAGGCATCGCCGAATGCCAAGGTCCTGGAAAAGCCCGTGCACCTGCGCGAGATCGTCACGGAAGTCGAACGCCTGATCGCGGCTTGAGAGGACGGAGTGCCCGGCGCGCAGGCGATTTTTCGTTGTGCTAACGCTTCGCTGTTTTAGCACGGTGCGCGAGATCGTCACGGAAGTCGAACGCCTGATCGCGGCTTGAGAGGACGGAGTGCCCGGCGCGCAGGTAATTTTTCGTTGTGCTAACGCTTCGCTGTTTTAGCACGGTGCGCGAGATCGTCACCGAAGTCGAACGCCTGATCGCGGCGTGATCTCACGGCTATCAAGATTGGAAGCGCCGGATTTCAAAAGGTCCGGCGTTTTTACTATGACGCGTTCCGAAAAAGCAAAAAGCCCGGCTTTCGCCGGGCTCTTGTTTTCGATGGAATGGTGGGCGCTACAGGGATTGAACCTGTGACCCCTACCATGTCAAGGTAGTGCTCTCCCGCTGAGCTAAGCGCCCATTCCATCGGAAGGAGCCGGTGTATAGCCAAGCGCTCCGAGCTTAGCAAGCGTTCAAATAGATTTTTTTACGAGTCTTGAACAGGTTCCGAAATGA
>CBIHPL010000325.1:0-4737 GCA_966212005.1 uncultured Asticcacaulis sp. | reverse complement strand
CCGTAAATGACCTGATCCAGGCGCGCGGCCTCGCCAGGATCGACGGGGGTTCAGGAAACGACACGGTCAGTTTTAACCATGCCAGGGCGAACTATAACCTCCTTCACGATGGCGCTGATTATCTGGCGCTCAGCGTTTGGGACGATCTGTATACGCTGAGGGGCGTCGAGAATATACGTTTCGATGATGGCACCTTCGCGATTGACCCCACGACGATGGGGAGCCTGATCAATGGCACGACAGGTCACGACAGCCTGACCGGTACCGCCTATGGCGACCGGATCGACGGCAAGGAGGGGGATGACACGCTCAATGGCGGTGGCGGCAACGACACGCTGTTCAGTGGGACAGGTAACGACACGATCACCGGTGGCGACGGGTTCGATATCGTCACCGTGACCAATCGGTCGCACAGGGTGATGTCGACCGTCGTCGATCTGGGCGGATCAGACGGCATCGCGGTCATCATGCGTGAAGGGCGCGACATCGACTCCATGGATCCGGCGGTCAGGAGCTACACGACAGTCGTGAAGACCGTGGAAAAGCTTACTATCCGGTCGTGGTGGTCGGGCGACGAAGTCGTAGTCGACCTGACACAGATCGGCAGTGTGTTCAACGGAACCGCGGCAGGTGAAACGCTGGGCGGCACGGTATGGGATGACTCGATCGTGGCCGGCAGCGGCAATGACACGGTGTCCGGCGGCGACGGCAACGATATCCTGCTCGGTGAGGGCGGTGATGACAGTCTCATGGGCGGGCTGGGCAATGACTCGGTCGACGGCGGCGCCGGCAATGATACCCTTTCAGGCGATAATTATGACATCCTGCGCGGTGGCGATGGCGATGACGTAATTCAGGGGGGAACCTACCAGAATGTTATTGACGGCGGGACGGGTAATGACCTGTTGTCTTCCGGCGGCAGCTATGACCTGGTCGCAGGCGGCGACGGCAATGACACCATTTCTGGGACGGGATATTATGGCAGTTACGTCGGCGGCAGCGGCGACGATGTGGTCTCACTCACTGACGCTTACAGCTGGACGGTCAGCGGCGGGAGCGGCAACGATACTCTGGACCTGCACGGCATCGCCGCGGGCATCTATTACGACGACAGGTACGCCAACTACAGTGTCGAGAATGTCATCGGTACGGCCTACGCCGATACAATATATGGCAGCGTCACTGCTGCCAGCACCTTGCAGGGCGGCGCAGGCGACGACCGGCTCTATGGCGGCGCGCTCAATGACAGCCTGATCGGCGGTGATGGTGCCGATACCCTGGACGGCGATAACGGCAATGACACCTTCCGCGGGGGGGCGGGGAACGATAAGCTCACCGGTAGTGACGGTTTCGACAAGGCGGTCTTCACCAACTGGAGCTGGTCGTACCGTCTGGGTGTCGACGCCAACGAAAATCTGACGGTCGCGGACGTCGCCGGCACCGACGGCACCGACACGCTGAGTGGCGTCGAGAGCCTGACCTTCGAGGACAGGACCCTTACGCGGCAGGACCTGACGGATGGCAACGACACGGCGACGGGCCTGTGGCTTTCCGGCGGCTGGGGCGACGACAGCCTGGGGGCGGCCGATTTCTTTACCACCGCCATCCTGGAAGGCGGCAGCGGCAACGATACGCTTCGTGGCAGTTACAGCAACGGCACGGACCTGCTCATCGGGGGTTGGGGTGATGACAGTATAGAGCTTTATGGCGCTGACCAGGCTCTGGGCGGTTTCGGCACTGACACCTTTGCCATGAGCGTCAGCTACACGCCTGCGACCATGACCGGCGGCGAAGGGCAGGATCTCTATAAATTCGCCGGTGCCAGCGGCGACATCAATGGCGCCTTCGTGAACGGCGAAAAGGTCATAACGGACTTCACTGCCGGCAATGGCGGCGATGTCCTGGATATCAGCAATCTCCTGACCTACCTGCGCGGCTATAATGGTGACGGCCTTGCCGCGGCTTCGTCGATCCGGCTGGTTCAGGATGGCGCGGACGTGGTGCTGCAGGCCGATACGGACGCCGACGGGGCGTACCGGTCCCTGGAGCCGGTCATTCGCCTCAAGAACGTCAGCCTGTCCAGCCTCACCGCGCATAATCTTGGCGGCTATGATCCCATGGGCGCGCCGGCCGCCCCCGACACCCGCACGGGTTCGGCCATCAATGACACGCTGGTCGGCGGACTGGGCAACGACACCTTCCTTGGCGGTGATGGCAACGACTCGCTGGTTGGCGGTGATGGACGCGATTCCCTCGCTGGGGAAGCCGGCAGCGATACGCTGATCGGCGGGTTGGGCGCGGATACGCTCAACGGCGGCATCGGTGACGATCAGCTCTATGACAGCTACGGGCTGAACGTCTTTGATGGTGGCGATGGCGACGACTACATCGGCGCCTACGGAACCGCAGTAACCGTCACGGGCGGGGATGGCAACGATACGATCGACGCTTTTGGCGATATCGGCAATCTGGTCGATGCCGGCGTCGGCGACGACGTGGTTCAGTTCGACACGCGTGCCGGCAACCTGACCCTTGGCGCGGGCAAGGATATCGCCGCCTTGAGGTTTTACTTCGCTACGGGCACGGCCCCGGTTATCAACGACTTCGCGACCGGGCAGGGCGGCGACACCTTCCACGTCGCAAATCCCGGCATTTACCTGAGCAATTACAGCGGTGGCGATCCGTTCGCTTCCGGGCACTATGTCTGGACCCAGGATGGAACCGACGCAGTGCTTGTCGTCGATTACGACGGCGCGGGATCGGACGCCGGCACGCTGCTGCCGGTGGCGCGACTGAAGAATAATGTAAATGTAGCAGACCTGACCTGGTTCAATGTTTCAAGCTTCGGGGCGACTGCCGGCAATGACAACCTGATCGGCGTCAGTTGGGGCGATGAGATCGACGGCCTTGGCGGCAATGACTGGTTGCGTGGCCTGGGCGGTAACGACACGTTGCGTGGCGGCGAAGGCGTCGATACGATCGAAGCCGGTATCGGCGACGATTTCATCCGTGACTACTATGCAATCGAAGCCGGTGACGTCATCGACGGTGGCGCGGGCAGCGACACCCTGGCCGGCTTCGGTGACCTCGGCGATGCGACGGTCACGGGCGTCGAGCACCTTCAGGTGGCGGCGGGCGGCACCACCCTGACCGCGACCGTGGCGCAGCTCAATGCATTTTCGACCATTCGCTACACGTCGGAATATGGCGGCACCAGCGGCTCGAGCACCCTGGTGATCGCCGATGGTGGTGCCCTGAACCTGACGGGCCGGGCACAGGCCGGAATGCTGATCTACGGTAGCGCGGCAGGTAACGCTATCACCATGACGGATTTCAGCGACACCGTTCATGGTGGCGCGGGCAACGACACGCTGAACGGTATGGGCGGCGACGACACGCTGGGTGGTGGCGAGGGCCATAACAGCCTGTCGGGCGGCGGCGGCGCGGACCAGCTGTTCACAGGCCTAGGCGACGATACGCTGGATGGCGGAGCGGGCAATGACTGGCTGGGGGCGTCGAGCGGCGACAACAGCCTGACGGGCGGCGCGGGGAATGACACGCTCATCGCCAACGAAGGCGATGACTATTTCGACGGCGGCGACGGTGACGACTCGATCGAAAGCGGCGCGGGCAGCGATACGATCCTGGGCGGCAGCGGGAACGACACGGCGGTCTATTACGGGACGCGTGCGGACTATACCGTCATCAAGTCCGGCCTGACGACCGTCGTGACCGGCCTGGTCGGCAGCGACACACTGACCGGCGTGGAATTCCTCAAGTTCGACGACCAGACGGTGGCGATCAATACTGCCCCCGTCCTGACCGGCGACTTCACGGCTTCGGTCGCTGTGGCCGGGACCTATGTGCTGACCGCGGCGGATATCGGTTTCACCGACGCCGAGGGTGACAGCGCGACCTTCAGCATCAGCAATTTGCGCAACGGCGGCATCTATATCGACGGCGCGGCGGCCAGCATCTTTACCAGCGCGCAACTGGCGGCCGGCCTGGTGTCCTTCCGCCACAGCGGCATCGGTCTCAGTGCCGGCTTCGTCGTGACGGCCAGCGACGGCGCCCTGACCTCTGCGCCCCAGACGTTTGCAATCACGGTCGATGACAACGCGCCCAAGAACATCACCGGCTTCAACCCGGGTGATATCGAGCTGATTTCGAGGAACGCAGCGGGTGTGCAGGGCAATGGCGGGACCGGCGCCTATTGGATGACGGAGGACGGGCGCTACGTCCTGTTCGACAGCAATGCGACGAATATGGTCGGGGACGGTCAGTCGGATGGACAATACCATCATTTCCGCAAGGACATGCTGACGGGCGAAGTCGTCCGTATCGACGCCGCCGCCGACGGGACCCTGGCCAACCAGACCGGTTGGATCGTCGATATGTCGACGGACGGCAACGTCGTGCTGTTCGCGTCCAATGCAACGAATCTCGGTGTTCCCGATGTCACGTCGACGCAAATCTTCGCCAAGAATCTGACGACCGGCACTGTGAGCCTTGTCTCGACTCTGACCGATGGCACGGCCGCACCTTTCGGCACTTACGGTGGCGGCCTGACGGGTGACGGCCAGAAGGCTTATTACACGACCTGGTCGTTGGATGGTGGCGCCTGGCGTGAAAAGATCTACGTCAAGTCGTTGTCGGCCGGCGCAGTAAGCGTTGCCGCCGAATTAACCGGTCCAGGCGGCATGTTCTACACGGCTTCGTTCCGCGACCTTAGCGCCG
>CBIHPL010000324.1:0-4740 GCA_966212005.1 uncultured Asticcacaulis sp. | reverse complement strand
AAAGATCGACGGCAAGGGCTCGCTCGACGATCTGATCGACAGGCTTGCCGATGCCAATGGCCGCGGACTGGTTGGCCCACATGGTCTCGACCTGCAGATAGATGCCGGCTTCGTCGGCGGCGTCAAAGGCGGCTTCGGGCGGGCAGTAGCTGTGGAAGCGCAGGTGGTTGAGGCCGTAGTCCTTTACCCGCCCCATGATCCTGCGCCAGGCACCGATGTCGGTCGGGGGGTGGCCTGTATTGGGGAATATGCAGCAATCGAGTGCGCCTCGGAGCATGACCGGACGCCCGTTGAGCCCGAAGCCTTGCGGCGAGCCGGTGAATGCGCGCCACCCAAAGCGCCCGTGCCATTCCGCGCCGTTCGACAGGGATACGGATACGTCATGCAGGATGGGGCTGAATTCATCCCAGGGCCGCAAAGCGTTCTCATTCGTCGAATCAACGACAATCGCCGCTTCGAACGCGCCGCCCCTGGCGTCCCAGGTAACAGGTGCCTTGGTCAGCTTGCCGGCGAATGCGATCTGCGCCGTCCCTTTTCCGGCCTTGCCGCTGACGTTGCCGATGCGGCCTTTGACCCGCAGTGTGCGATCGGACAGGGCGGGGTACAGGTCGACGCCTTCGATCCAGACAGGTTCATGGGCACGCAGTTCGATCCGGCCGGCAATGCCGTTCCAGTTGCCTTGGGTGTGATCCGTAACGCCGTGGCCGTTGTGGCCGATCTCGACGATCATCCGGTTGTCCACGCGGACCGTAAGGCGATGAACGCCGGGCGTCAGTACGCCCAGGTCGTAGCGATGCGGAACATGAAGCGCGTCGTTGCGGCCACAGGCCCGGTCATCGACCCATACGCGCGTTTCCCAGTGGGGGCGTTCCAGAAACAGCTCGACGGGTTTTCCCTGCCACGATGCCGGAACGTCGATGTCGCGCTGGTACCACGCCGGCCCGCGATACCACGTGTCCGGCTGAAGAAAGAACGGCACCTTGATATTGCCGGGCTGACGGTAGGCCGCATATTCCGGCTCGGTAAAAAATGACTTGTCATTGATGTCACCCGTCCATGGCGTGACGGGCGTGACGGCATTGCCGATACGGGCGCGTTCCAGGCTTCCAGGCAGATCAATCCGGCTTTGCAATGACTTTGCATGCCAGGTCTCTCCGAGGCCCAGATCGTTCGGATCAAGCGCCAGGCGCCATTGGCCGGCAAGCGCGCCTACGGGACCGCCTTGCGCGAGCTCGCCGGCGTAGGCGGACGAGCACCCCAGGGCCGCCCCGGCGATCAGCGATTGCACGAAATGGCGGCGGTTCAACGCGACCGCCGGATGAACAGGTTTGGCCATTCCTCGTCTCCTGCTTTGATGCGCGGTTTCGCGTCTATGCCGGCAGGCTAATGGCAATCCGCCACAACGTCAATTATATGTAATACAAATAATATGAATTAGGCGATCTTGTCATTGATCAGATCAAAGGCGCCCTGGATAAGATTGCGCATGGCGCGGCGCGCGGTTTCCGGTTCACCGGACAGAATCGCCTTGGCAACGGCTTCGTGGTCCCTGGCGCTTGCGCGGTGCACGCCCTTGAGCTTGTTGGTCCGCATGATGCTTACATGAAGCGCCGTGGAGATCATGTCGCGCATCTGCATGTAAAAGCGGTTGCCGCTCGCTTTCAGTACGGCGACATGAAAGGCGATGTCGGAAGCCAGGGCGTCATCATCGCCGGCCTCGGCGGCATACATGCGTTCAATGGCCCGGGCAATCTCGCGCCTGTCTTCATCGGTGGCGAACTGGGCCGCCAATGCCGCGGCGCCAGACTCGACGTCGAGGCGAATTTGGGTGAATTCCACCAGCAGGCGCATGGAAAACTTGCGTTCCAGCAGCCAGCGCAGCACGTCCGGATCCAGAAGGTTCCAGTCATGCTCGGCGGAAATCCGGATGCCCTGTCTGGGACGCGTCGTAATCAGTCCCTTGGCGATCAGCATCTTGACGGCTTCGCGCACCACGGTTCGCGCCGCGCCATAGTGATCGCACAGGGCGCTCTCGCTGGGAAAGGGCGCGTTGTCGAACCGGCCGGTAACGATTCCCGCGCCGAGGTCCTGTGTGATGGATTGCGTGACGCTGGTGCTGAAGACGGGCTGGCGCATGGAGTTCCGGAATACGAGCGGTGGGAAATCAGTAGTGCATACGCCGGCTGCACTCAAACAAATGTTCGTCGTCAAAAGGGAACGCGTGGCGGTTCAATGGAATTATTTATAATATAAGTGAGCGACTCTCGGCTGACGAATATCTCTTTGTCGGCTGGCGTGCGCCGCAACGCAGCGGCGCCTCATGGCCACGGGCATAGACGATCTCTCAGACAGCCGAAGCGCACATGGCATGGCTTCAGGCAGGACGCGTACGTCTCGCGACATTGTCCATCATCGGGCAGGGCTAATGCGGCCGCGACTACCGGCTTAGAGTCCCGGCTTCATGTAAACACGAACTTTGCTGCGGCGATTGCGAGGACCAGTGCAAGTGTCCTCTGTATTGCCGCAGGTCGCAGCCATTTGATCGCAAACTGCGTACCCAGGATCGCACCTGCAAGCGCGCACGGCACCATGTAAGCCAGTTCCTCCGGCAATGTGTTTATCGACCGAAAATTGCCAGCCATACCGGCAACAGAGTTCGCGAGAATAAAGGGTGCCGAAATACCCGATGCTTGCCGCGTTCCCGTCCAGCCAAAGAAAAGCAAAAGTGGCGTCAGGAATATCCCGCCGCCGGTACCGCTCAAGCCCGACAGCAAGCCGATAGCGCCGCCGGCCAGGAGAGCGGTATAAAGGGAGGGCGCTTTGGCCTGCCTTTGATCATTTTCCCTGGGCCTGATGAACAGCCGGAAGGCGGCGGCGAGCAAGACCAGTCCAATCAGCGCTCGATACCAGTGATCCGGCAGTCTTGCTGCGCCTCCGATAAAGGCCAGGGGAACTGACGTTACGACGAAGGGCGCGAGAAGTCGCCAGTTGACAAGGTCCGCCCGCTGCAGCCGCACCGTTGCAAAGCCTGCGACAAGTATGTTCAACACCAGCGCCGTCGGCTTCATGATCGCCGGAGACAAGCCAAACAACGCCATTGCGGCCAGGTACCCCGATGCTCCGGCATGGCCAACTGAAGAATACAGTGCCGCGGCCAGAAAAATCAGGGCGCACAACATCAACAGGTCGTTGGCATTCAAAGCCATAGGCTGGCCCATCCAAGAGGATGATGCAGGAAGGCGGTCCCGACGATATTGGCATAGGCGATCACCGCCATTATCAGGCTTAGGGCCCGTGCCTCTAGCGGCAGAGCCGGACGCATGGCCGCCATTCCGAAGGCGATATAAAGAACGACGAGCCCAAGCTTGATGCTCAGCCACTGGTTTGCAAAAATCTCGGCCGGAAGAATGGCTGCCAAAGTAAGCCCAGCCATGAGCAGGACGCAGTCGACGAGATAGGAAGCGGTTCGAAACGGCCGGGCGCGAGGCCACGCGGCGCCGCTCAGGGCCGAAACGGCACGGGTCAGAAAATATGAACCGCTGAGTATCACCGCGCACACATGCACTGACAATACAATTGGGTACAGACTCATCATTGGGCCGACGTCGTTATATCGGCCGCTTCGGCCAGGCGGATCGGCGGAACGTTCAGCCGGCCGGTAAAGAGCCTGGCATGCACGTCAGCCTCACCACCGATCAGGTTTACGACGCATGCCGCCATGACAGGCGACAGCAAATATCCGTGTCGATAAAGACCATTCAGCCGCAATATGCGCCCGTCGGCCTCGCTGCGGATTTCAGGGAGAAGGCTCGGATAGGCGGCACGCAAGCCGCTGTGCAGGGCAACGATACGTGCATCGAAAAGCGCGGGAATCATATCTGTCGCGAACTTCAGCAAGGTCATCGCCGACGACACCCTGACGCGCCACTCTGTCTCGTCCGCATGAGCAATTGCTGTGGCGCCGATGGCGAATTCACCACCTGCCCGCGGCACGATGTAGAACGGCGTATCAGGCCGGATGACCCGAAGCGGCCGTTGGAGCTGCACTTGCGGGCAGTGGACGATGACGATTTCGCCCTGAACAGCGAACAGGTCTTGGTCGATTCCAGGCACGAAGCCTCGGCAGTCGACGACACGATCGTACTCCTGAGCCAATTGGACAGGATCGGCGGACCGCACGCGAAATTTGCCGTCCAAACCTTGAAACGCCTCAAAAAGCGCTTTCAATGTCTTGTCTGGAATCAGGTGCGCTTCGCGGGGCAGTAGGACTCCGCTGTCGAAAGAGGTGGCGAGATACGGCTCCAGCGTTTTGATGGTGTCGGCGTGGACGAATTCCCACGCATCGGTGTCGTCGCCAAGCGAGTTGGCGAAAGACTGAAATTCCGTTGCGTATTCCGGGGCGCAGACCACCAGGCTGCCATTCTCAAAAAGGCAATTCGGATATGCGTCCCCCAAAAGCCCTTTCCACAGTTCAATGCCTCTAAGCCCGGCCCCCACATAATCGCTGGGCAGGAGTTCACATTCGCTGAACGGCGCCAGCATCCCGCCGGCGATCGCGCTTGTGTTTTCCGTGGGGAAGGGGTGCCGATCGAACAGGGTGACGCGGTATCCGGCCATTTGGAGCGCAAGCGCCGCCGTTAGTCCCGTGACACCAGCACCGATGACGGCAATGTCCTTGGCGGAAGATGACGTCGCAAACATGGATTCAAGCCGATAAAAAAGGCGGAGGTGACGGATTCC
>CBIHPL010000323.1:0-4749 GCA_966212005.1 uncultured Asticcacaulis sp. | reverse complement strand
CGCCGCGTCTTTACAGCCTGCACCGCATGTACGGTCTCCAGCCCGATCCGATCACCGTTTCGCCCGACGCCACCGGCGCGATTCTGGACGGCGCCGATCTGCACGCAGACGAGGCCGCCCCGAAAACATCTGCCAAGGACACGGCAAAAGAGTCCGGCAAACCCTCCAAGGCAAGTCCGAAGGAAAGTAAATGACGTCCCTTCTCAGCCTCATCGAGCTCGCCAAGGAGCCGTCAAGCCAGAAGCGCCGTGAGCTGCTGCGTCAGGTGACCAGCATATTCATGTCGCATCCGGAAGAGATCGAAGGCCCGGAAATGGCGCTGTACGACCAGGTGATGAGCCAGCTGTCGGCCGACATGGAAGTCATGGTGCGCGCCGAAATCGCCAACACCCTGGCGTCGGCAAAGGTTGCGCCGCTGGGCCTGCTGCGCCGCCTGGCCACCGATGAGATCGACGTCGCCGAACCTATCCTGACGCGGTCCAAGGCCCTGTCGGAAAGCGATCTGCTGCATATCGTCCAGACCAAGGGCCAGGAACACATGCGCGCCGTTTCGCGCCGTGACGAGGTGCCGGAAAGCGTATCGGGTGTCATCGTCACCCGCGGCGACGACGACACCCTGCACACCCTGCTCAGCAACGACGGCGCCCGCCTGTCGCGCGCCTCGAACGAGGAGGCCGTCACCCGCGCCCAGGCCAACCCGGCCTTGCACGAGGTCATCGTCAACCGCAAGGACCTGCCGGTCGACCTGATGAACGACATGTATTTTGTTGTTGAATCCCGCCTGCGCGAACGCATTATCGCCGAAAATGCCAAGCTCGATCCGGCCATGGTCGAAAAGGCGATCGCGAAAAGCCGCGACAAGGTGGCCGTCGCCTATGGCAGCTTCCCGGAAGACTATGAGCGTATCAATGCCGACGTTACGGCGTTGCGGCAGAACCAGCGCCTGACGCCGCAGCTCCTGGCCAAGTATATGCGCGACCCGAACCCGACCTATTTCCTGTGCGCCCTGTCACAGATGGCCGACCTCGATTTCCTGACAGCCAAGCATCTGGTGGAAAAAAGGGAAATCGACGCGCTGGCCATCGCCTGCAAGGCAGCGGGTCTCGACAAGGCCCTGTTCCTGACCTACGCCATGATCATGCTGTCGGATCAGCAGAACGCCATGGGCAAGGCCACCGAATATGGCCAGCTCTACATGCAGCTCCCGCTGGAAACCGCCCAGCGCACCATCCGCTTCTGGCGCATGCGCCGCGCCGAAGGCCACGCGGCTTAATCGATCCGCTCTTTCCAAATCGACTTGGGCGCCCCCCCCTGTTCAGGGGGCGGCAAGGACGGCGCCATGGGGTAAACCTTCAAAAAACGAAGGGGAAACACCACCATGACATTCAAAATCCGCCTTGCCGCCACACTGGCCGTCGCCGCGATCGGCCTTGCCGTACCGGCTGCCGCCGAACCCATGACCATTCCGATGGCCGGCGGGCACAAGGGCTTCATCGCCGGCCACGCCAATGTCGTGATCCCGGCCTACCACGTGAACTTCATTACGTCGCACCAGGCGACGGCGTCAGCCAGCATCATGGCCAAGACGCGCCTGGCCATGGTCCTGGAAGGTCCAACGCCCGAACTGATGCGCAAGCTTACCGACGAAGCCCATGCCGACCTGGTTTCACAGATGACGGCGGCCGGCCTGTCGGTCCTGCCGGCGGATCAGGCCACGGCGGTCGCCGCGCCGCTGGAAAAGATTCCCGGCAACTTTGAAAAATCCGACATCAAGGCCGGGATCACTGTCGGCAAGAGCCTGAAGCGCGGCTGGGTGACTTTCGGCGCGACCGAAGCCCCGGCGCTGATCGCGCTGAAGCATCTGAATGCGCCGAACGGAGGCATGGTCTCGGGTTTTGGCCGCCTCGAACTCGGGAAGATGAACAAGACTGCCGGCGCCGTCGATGCGGTCGCCGTCATGCCGTCCCTGACGATCGACTTTGCCGCCATGGACGCCGACACCGGCAGCGACTTCCTGGGACGCGCCAAGGCGACCGCCGAAGGCAAGGTCGGCTTCAGCGTGCTCATGGCATCGCCGGTCATGTTCCAGAATCCATCAAAGGACGGCAGATTTGGTACGCCGGGCGGAATGTATCCAAAGAAGGATGTCGTCTCGGCCACAAAATTCGCGACGGTCGAGGAAGGCGGCGCCGCCGTGCGGGTCGGCTCGCTTACCCCGATCGCCGACAGCAACTACATCATGGTCCAACGCGCGCGCGGCGATGCGGTCGTCGCCGACGTCACGGTCTGGGAAGGCCTCGTCCGCGATGCCTACAAGGGCTACAATGCCGCGATCGTCAAAGCGATCATCGACAACAGATAGGTAAGGGCAAACCGGCGGGAACAGGACTTGACGCCTCGCACCGGGTTGGACACAGTGTCGGCTGAAACCATTTTCAGGACCCTGCCCTTGCGCCTTTTCCTTCTCGCCACCGCCGCTCTGGCGCTGGTTCTCGCCACGCCTTCCGGCGCCGAAACATGGACTGTGAAACGCGAATGGGTCAGCGCCCATGAAAACTTTCTCGCGTCCGAAGCCCTCCAGGGCCGCGGCAGCGCCACCCGTGACGAAGCCATAGCGGCAACCTATGTGGCGTCGCAGTTCGAAGGCTTCGGCCTGAAGCCCGCGCCAGGCATGACCAGCTACCTGCAAACCGCCTGGGTCATCCAGCCGCGCCTGGAAGGCCCTGTCAGCCTGACGGTCGGCGGCCGGACGGTCGGGGACGCCCAGCTTCTCAGCTCTTCCGGCAACAACGTCTCCGGGACCATAAAGGTCTTCAGTGGCGACGACCTGAAGATCATGCCCGCCGCTGAAATTGTCATGGCAACGCCGACGGACAAAACGCCCCTGCCCGGCCTGACCCGCGCCGCGCGCGCCAAGGGCGCCAAGCTGATCATTCTCCGTGAGAACGACGACACAAAGAAATACTGGGACTCCGCCGGCCGGGCGACCAGCATGGCCGCCTATCTCGAAAACGATCCGCCGGCCACACCGCGCATGGCCGTAGCCGTCCTGCCGGCAGCGACCTACGACCGGCTGGCGAAGGACGGCGAGCAGGCGACCCTTACCCTGCCGGAAATCATCAAAGCGCGCAGCGTCACCACCAATGCGATCGGCTATCTGAAAGGGTCCGACCCGAAGGCCGGCACCATACTCTATACGGCGCACCTCGACGCATTGGGCGTCAAGGGCGATACCGTCATCCATGGCGCCAATGACGACGCGTCGGGCACCACCGCCGTCCTCGAAATCGCCCGTGCGCTGGCGGCGGGCAAGCCGCCGAAACGCAACATCCTGTTCGTCGCCTACGGCGCGGAGGAGCTGGGTCTACTGGGCTCACTCCACTTCGCCAAGAACTCCCCCGTGCCGCTCAAGGACATCATCGCCAACCTCGAATTCGAGATGATCGGCGCCCAGGACCCGAAACTGCCGGCCAACACGCTGATGATGACAGGCTTCGAACGCTCCGACTTCGGCGAAACCCTGAAAAGCCAAGGCGCCCAGGTCGCATCGGATCCCTATCCGGAGCACCATTTCTTTGAGCGTTCGGACAATTATCAACTGGCGCTGCAAGGGATTGTCGCCCACACCGTTTCCGGCTGGGCGACGACGCCCGACTATCACAGCCCGAAAGACACGGTCGCCAATCTGAACATCGACTTCATGACCAGCGCGATCCAGTCGCTGATCGCGCCGGCGCGCTGGCTCGCCAACAGCGACTACGTTCCGCAGTGGAAACCCGGCGGCAAGCCGGTGGCGAAATAGGACCTCAACCCGCGCCGGCCAGGGGACACGCGGGTGATGGCACCGTCTCCTCCGCTTCTCCCTCGGCCGACAGGGCTGTGACTTCATGCGTCGGCTCTTCCGCCCCGGCCAGGGCGACAAATCTCCGTACGCAAAACCAGACGAAACTCAGCGGTCCGGAGCCCAGTGCCGTGAACAGTTTGCGATGACCGAAGGCGACGGCGGCGATCCCGGCCGCCAGTACCCCCAGGAACCAGAACCAGAGCGCAAACGCCAGAAACGGCCTTATCGGCAGGGGCGTCGTCGCCAGCACGCGGCGGAAAAAATTGCGCTGAAACGCAAGATGCCGGTCTTCATCGGCTGAAATGACACGCATGGCTTCAGCGATGTGAGGGTCAGGCACACGTGCGGCCAAGGTAAGATAAAAGGCTGAGCCCACGACTTCGGCGACAGCCATGACCGCCATCTTGGCGCGCAATCCCATCAGCCGCCGCGAGCGTTCGAACAGTTGTTCCGACACGTGTTTCCTGATCGTCGTTGCACCCATCGCCCTGAGCAGGCGCGCCAGTTCGGCTGCGTGGCGGCCTTCTTCACGGACATAGAAGGCGATCGATTCCCGGATATTGTCGTCGAGCGCCGGGTCGGTCGAGATACGCGCCTGGTTCGCCACCCTGCCTTCGCCCGCTTCGCCCAACTGGAAACATTGCAGGGCGTGGACCAGCGGGACATGCAATGCAGGCGCAAGGGCAGCGATTGTGGCTGGCGTCGCCGGTGATGCGCGTCCGGCATTGCGCTCGAAATAGGCCAGCCATTCGATTGTTTGCATTTGGGTTCCCCCTCGCGTGTGGTGATGGAGTTCATCACTTACGCTCGGCGCTCATGAGCGGCATGAGCAGGGTCTGAGGTTTTGTTGAAATCCCCCTTGTCTGTTGGATTTGTGAGATAGTTTTAGCGGGCGAGACCCCGTC